>NZ_JBJLRI010000045.1:0-37062 GCF_050871405.1 Kineococcus esterisolvens | reverse complement strand
CCCCCCCCCCCCCCCCCCCCCCCCCCCCCCCCCCCCCCCCCCCCCCCCCCCCCCCCCCCCCCCCCCCCCCCCCCCCCCCCCCCCCCCCCCCCCCGCCGCCCCCGGGAGTCCGCCAGCAGGCCGACCAGCAGCGCCACCGACACCGGGTGCGCCAGCGAGTCCGGCAGCGAGCGGCCCCCCGTGCGCTCGGCGGCGACGTAGCGGCCCACCACGGCCGCCGCGTAGCCGACCGCGCCCGCGCGCGAGCCCGCCAGTGCGGCCAGCGGCGGCAGCACGTACGTCACCACCAGCCCGGCGGCCACCGCGACCGCCGCCGGTGCCGGGCCGAACGCCGACCACAGCGACTTGGCGTACCCCTCCCGCAGCGCCGGCCAGTCCTCGTACATGCGGCAGGTGGCCAGCTCGGTCCCGTCGGCCACCCCGCCGCGCCCACCGGCGGCCTTGACCGCGCGCAGCAGCGCGATGTCGTCCAGCACCTCCCCGCGCACCGCCGCGTGCCCACCGGCGCGCCGGTAGACGGCTGCGTCCACCACGAGGAACTGCCCGTTCGCCGCCGCCAGCGAGGGACGGGGGGAGACCTCCGCGGCGCGCAGCGGCAGCGTCGTCAGCCACGACCACTGCAGCAGCGGCTGCACCAGCCGCTCGCTCCAGGTGAGCGCCAGCTGCCGCGGGTACGGGCACACCAGGTCCAGGCCGGTGCCGCGCAGCAGCTCCACCCCCGCGGCCAGGGCGTGCGGGGCGAGCACGACGTCCGCGTCGACGAACACCAGCACCTCACCGGTGGCGGCCTCCGCGAGCGCCGCGCAGGCGTGCGGCTTGCCCAGCCAGCCCGGCGGCGGTCCGTCCCCGCGCAGCAGCCGCACCCGGCCGTCGCCCGCGGCGACGCCCGACACCACCTCGGCGGTGCGGTCGGTGGAGGCGTCGTCGTGCACGAGGACCTCCAGGTCGGCCACGCCCACCTGGTCCAGCAGCGCCGACAGGCAGGTGCGCACCCGCCCCTCCTCGTCGCGCGCGGGCACCAGGACGCTGACCCGGCCGGCGACGGCCGGCGGCTCCAGCGACGGGGTGCGCAGCGAGCGCGCGTTGAGCAGCGAGTGGGCGGTGAGGGCGGTGGCGGCGGCCGACCCCGCCCACGTCAGCGCCCGCAGCGCCGCCCGCACGGGCCCGCGGCTCACGCCCGCCGCCGCAGCGAGCGCAGGTACGGGCCCACCGTCAGGCCCATCGCGGCCCCGCCCCACGCCGCGGCCGCGGGGCGCCGGAAGAAGACGGCGTTGCCCAGCGCGGACCCCAGCCAGGTCCAGCCCAGCAGCCAGCCGGGCACCGCCTGCGGAACCGGTGCGCCGCGCTCCTCGGGCACCAGGGCGTGCAGGGCCGCGCAGATGGCGGTGGCGGTCAGCAGCCAGCCGGCGTAGTTGCTCACCGGGATGCCCGGCAGGCCCGGCAGGTGCGGGTGCGGCGCCTCGAAGCTCCAGTGCCCGGCGGCCGTCATCTGCGGGTCCAGGAAGAGGTCCCAGCTCGCCAGGGTCCACGCCGCCGCGGCCACGACGGCCGCGTGGTGCCCCCGGCCGCGCGGCGCCAGCCGACGGCCCAGCTGCACCGAGGGCCAGGCGACCATCGTCCACGCGAGCGGCACCACCACCGGCACGTCCAGCACCTGCGGTCCCAGCGTCCCCGCGTAGCGGTAGCGGCCGAACGGGCGGCCGGTGCGGGTGCCCACCGCCTCGGCCACCAGGCCCAGCCCCCCGGCCACCGCCAGCGCCGCCGTGCCGCCGCGCACGCCCCCGCGGCGGGTCGCGTCGGCCACGGCCGCCGCGCAGAACGCGCCCACCGATCCGATGGTGGTGCGCCGCAGCGCCTCGCCGCGCAGCAGCGGGTGAGCGACCTGCGTCAGGACCGCCGCGGCGGTCAGGGCCCCGGTGATCACCGGTCCGAGTCTGCTGGGCACCGCGCCACTCTAGGGACGGGCGCGGACACCGCCTCCCGCGGGAGGTCGTCGCTCAGCCGCCTGAGCCGCCCCCCGCCGGTTCAGGGGGTCCGCCCGTCCAGCGTCCCCTTCACCGAGCGCACGGCGAAGCGGGCGAACAGCTCCTCGGCGTACCAGCCCTCCACCGGCGTGCGGTCCGCGACGTCGACGTGAGCGGCGCGCCGGTGCGCGAACTCCCGCAGCGCGTCCGTGGACTCCCACAGCGAGAAGGTGCCCTGGAACCCCAGCGGTGCCTCGCCCACGCCCAGCGCGCAGCGCAGCCCCGGCACCCGGTGCAGTTCCGCCGACACCGGCGGCACCGAGCGCCAGAAGGACGCCGCCCGCAGCGGCCGCAGCCGGGCCCGGGTGATCGAGGCCACCGGACCCTCGTGCCCGCGGGCGGCGCGCGCGTCCGCCGGGCCGAACGGCTCGCGCCCGCCCCAGCGGCCCCGGCTGGTCAGCGGCACCATCCCCACCCGCAGCCGCTCGCGCGACAGCCGCCGCCACGCCCGCACCGTCGTCGAGGACTCGAAGGCCGCCGCGTCCGCCGCCGAGGCCCACGCCACCAGCACCGCCCAGCGCAGCGGGTCCGCGTCGCGCGTGGTGAACGTGCGCCCGTTCCCGGTGCCCAGCAGCTTCGCGAAGCGCACCCCGGGGGTGCGGGCCAGCGCCGGGCGGTCCAGGGCCATCCGGGCCAGCGCGCCCGGCACGGCGCGGGGCGCCACGCCCCACACGTCCAGGGTCACCAGGGCGGGGGCGTCCGCGGCGGGGGGGACGGGCACCCGCGCGACGCTACGCGGGCCCCGCGCCGCCGCGCCCACCGGTCCTCCCGCCGGTCCTCCCGGCGTCGTGCCCGGCGTCCTGCCCGGCGTCCTGCCCGGTGTCGTGCTGCGCACCCCGCTCGGCGTCCCGCACGTGCTGGCGCACCAGCTCGACGACGTCGGCGGGCCGGTCCCAGGCGGGCACGTGCCCGCAGCGCTCCCACTCCAGCCACCGCGCGTGCGGTGGCGCGCTGGAGCGCAGCAGGTGCGTGGCGGGCAGGACCCGGTCGCGCCGCCCGGCCACCACCGCGACGGGCACCCGCACGTCGGCCCCGCGGGTGAAGGCGCCCGCGGCCAGCCCGGCGTCCGCCGCCGCGTAGCCCGCCGCGGAGGCCACCGAGAGCACCGCCTCGCGCGCCAGCGCCGCGGGCAGGGCGCGCGGTGCCGCGCTGGTGGCCGCGAACGCCAGGGTGCGGCCCCAGCGGGTGGGCAGCGGGTCGAACGGAAGCCGCGGCGCGGCGCCGGCGTACCAGCGGGCGAAGCGCTGACCGGTGGGCAGCAGCGGCGGGCGGCGGCGAGGGCTGGCCCACAGCCCCGCGGGTGCCAGGGCGACCACGCTGGCGACCGCCGGGCCCTGCGGACCCGTCCCCGCGTCGGGGTCGCCCGCGCCGTCGGCGGCGGCGGCCTCCAGGCACACCCAGCCGCCCAGGGAGTGGCCCACCAGGTGCACCGCCCGCCCCTCGACGGCCCGCAGCCGCGCCGCCGCGCGCCGCAGCCGCCGGCCCAGCGCGGCGGCGCGCATGGCGCCGGGCCCCTCGTCCGGCGCGGGCGGCGGGCTGTCCCCGTGCCCGGGCAGGTCCACCAGCAGCAGGCGGTGGTCGCGGGCCAGGGCGGGTGCCACCAGCGACCAGGTGCTCGCCGCACCCCCCAGTCCGTGCACCAGCAGCACGCGGGGCGCGTCCGCGCCGGCGCTGGTCACCTCCCGGACCGCCAGGCCCTCCAGCAGCGTGCTCAACCGGTCTCGACCGGGTGCGCCCCCGCCAGCCTCAGCAGCTCGTCGTAGCGGGTGGGGAACACCGCGCGCGGGTGCCCGGCCGGCACCCACACCACCGGGTGCACGGCCAGCGTCACGTCCACGTAGGTCGGCAGCGGATCGGCCAGCCCCACCGGGGAGGTCGACCCCAGCACCGAGCCGGTGCGCCGCACCGTCTCGGCCTCGAGGACCTCCTCGAGGTGCGGCACACCCAGCACCGCTGCGAGCGACGGGGGGAAGAGCTCGTGGGCGCCGGAGGCCAGCACGAGGACGAGCCGGTCCCCGGGCGCGCGCAGCAGGGTGCTGCGCACGACGGCGGCGGCCGGGACGCCGAGGTGGTGGGCCACGTCCGCCGCCGTGCGGGGGCCCGGCGGCAGCAGCACCACCTGCCCGCCGGCGTCCAGCTCGGCCAGCGCGCGGGCGGTGGCGGCCACGGCCGGGTGCACGTCGGCGGGGTGCGCGGGCGCGGCGGCCGTGGTGGAGGGGGCCGGTGGGGGCGGCTGCGGCGGTGCGGGCTCCTGCTGCGGGGGCGCGACGAGGAGATCGCCCGCGGCGGGGGCGCGACCGGCGGTCGTCCACCTCATGCACCACCACGGTAGGCGCGGCGCGCCCCGCCGTCGCGTCGAACGCACGGGGTGCCGGGACCCGCTGCGGCGCAGCGCGGGGAACACAGCCCGCTGCCCCCCGCGGTCCCTGTGGACGGCGCTCGGTCCGTTGACGCCGGGGGCAGCGGGTGGTGTAGCTTCGAAGAGCGTTCGAACCGGTGTTCGAACGCCGTGGCCGCTCGGCGGCGCGGTCCGGGGGGAGGGGAAGCCCCGCGGCCCGCGCCCCGGGCGCGCTGCGAGAGCCGCTTCCCCCGGCTCGCCCGCCGCGGCAGGCCCGCGGCGCCGGCTGGAGCGGAGGGGGAGACAGCGGTGCGACGGTTCTCGGACGAGGTGCACGTGCGGTGCGGTGTCCTGGGGGGAGCGCCGGGGGCCCCGGTGCAGTTCGTCTGGCGCAGCAGGCTCTACCTCGTGCACCACGTGCTGGGCCGCTGGCGCGAGCGCAGCGCGTGGTGGGAGCAGCCCGCGGTGGCCGCCCTCCACGGCGGGGCGGTGGCCGGCGGGGAGCGCGCAGCCGGCTCGCGCACGGTGCTGGCGCTGGGCGACCTGGAGCGCGAGGTGTTCCGCGTGGAGGCCGCCGTCGGCCGCGCCCGCACGGGCGTCTACGACCTGGCGCACCCCGTGCAGGCAGGCACTGCCGCTTCCGGTGCGGAGGTGGTGTCGGAGGCGGCTGGTAGTCAAGAGGGTGACGGCGCGTGGCGACTGCTGCGTGTCAGCGACTGACGTCCGGACGCCACCGGAGAGGTGAACCGCGATGACCACCCCGAGGGCCTCTTCCCCCGGCGGCCTCCCCGAGGTTACCGCCGACCGCCCCCGACCCCTGACCACCGCCGCGCTGGACCTGCTCGAGCGGTGCGAGACCGAGCTGCGTGCGGCGGCCGCCGCGCCCGAGCCGGATGAGCGCTACGTGCACGCCCACCTGTCCGCCCTGCGTGCCGGTGCCGCGCTCGTCGCCGTGCACGGCCGGCCCACCGCCCCGCGCCGCAGCCAGCCGCGCAGCGTGTGGGAGATGCTGCCCCGCCTCGACCCGGACCTGGAGGTCTGGTCGCGCCGGTTCGCCTCGACCGCACCCGTGCGGGCCCGCGTGGAGGCCGGTCGCACCGGTGTCGTCGACACCGCGGCGGCCGACGCGCTGCTGGCCGACGCGGTGGCCTTCCACCGCGTCGTGGAAGCCCGGCTCGGGCTCAGCCGACTGCACCCGCTGGCCAGCTGACCCGCTCCTGACCCCACCCCCACCCCCACCCCCACCGCCGCTCCGTCCTTCCCCGCGGGCGCACCACCCGCCGGAGGACGACCCGTGCCCGCCACCGCACCCGCGACCCCCTTCACCCACCTGCACGTCGCCTCCGGCTTCTCGCTGCGCCACGGCGTGTCGACCCCGGCCGACCTCGTCACCCGCGCGGCCGACCTGGGGATGGCTTCTCTCGCCCTCACCGACCGCGACGGCCTGTACGGCGCCGTGAAGTTCGTGCGGGCCTGCACCGCGGCCGGGTTGGCACCCGTCCTCGGCGTCGACCTCGCCACCACCCCCACCGGCCTGCTCGCAGGCCTGCCCCCCTGGGCCGACCCCTCCACCGCCGCCCGGCGGGGCCCGGCGCGCGGCGGGACCGCCGTCGACCCGGGGCTGCCGCGTGCCACCGTGCTCGCGCTCGGGGCCGGCGCGGGGGTGGGCGCCGGGGACGGCTGGGCCGCGCTGTGCGGCCTGGTCAGCGCCACCCACCTCGCCGGCCGGCGGGGACGGCCCGTCAGCAGCCTGCCGCTCGTCTCCCGGCACGCCACCACCGCCGGGGGGGCGGCCGCGCTCGCGGTGCTGCTCGGGCCCGCCTCCGAGGTCGGCCGGGCGGTGCTGGCCCACCGCGACGACGTGGCCCGCGCGGTGCTGCGCCGCTGGCGCGAGGTGCTGCCGGAGGGCTGCCTGCACGTGGAGGTGGTCTACCACCACGGCCCGCCCGGCACCGCGGGCAGCCTCGAGCACGCCGCCCGCCTCCTGGCGCTGGCCCGCGCGGAGGGCCTGCCGGCCGTGCTGACCGCGGCGGTGCGCCACGCCACCCCGGACGGGGCCGTCACGGCCGACCTGCTCGACGCGGTGCGCCGCCTGGTCCCGCTCGGCACCCGGCACCTGGACCGCGCCACCGCCCAGGGTCACCTGGTCGACGGTGAGGGCATGGCCCGCACCGCGGCCCAGGTGGCGCACGCGCTCGCCGGCGGCCGCGACGGCACGCGGCTGGCGCGCGAGCTGCTCACCGCCACCGCGCGGCTGGCCGGGCGGGCCCGCCTCGAGGCCGTCGCCGACCTCGGGACCGGCACCCACCACCTGCCCGACCGCGCCGCGCTCCGGCTGCCGGCCGACGCCGCCCTCGACGGCGTCCTGCGGGCGCGGTGCGAGGCGGGGGTGGGTCGCTGCTACCCGGGCGCCGGCGAGCGGCGGCTGGCCGCGGTGCGCCGGCGCCTGGAGGAGGAGCTGCGGATCGTCGCCCAGGTGGGGTTCGCGAGCTACTTCCTCACCGTCGCCGACGTCTGCGAGCTGACCCGCGGGCTCGGCGTGCGCGTCGCCGCCCGCGGCTCGGGCGCCGGCAGCCTCGTCAACCACCTGCTGGGGATCTCCGGCGTCGACCCCCTCGAGCACGGCCTGCTCGTGGAGCGGTTCCTCAACCCCCGCCGCGGCCAGCTGCCCGACATCGACCTCGACGTGGAGTCCGCCCGCCGCGAGGAGGTCTACCGGGCGGTCCTGGACCGCTTCGGCGGTGAGCGCGTCACCTGCCTGTCGATGGTGGGCACCCACCGCGCGCGGCACGCCGTGCGCGCCGTCGGCGCGGCGCTGGGCCTGCCGCCCGCCGAGGTCGACGCCATCGCCACCGCCTTCCCGCACGTGCGGGCCCGCGACGCCCGCGCCGCCGCCGCCGCCGCACTGCCGGAGCTGCGCCGGCTCGGTCTGGGCGCCGAGCGCACGGGCCCCTTCCTCGACCTCGTCGAGCGCCTGGACGGCCTGCCCCGGCAGGTGTCGCTGCACCCGTGCGCCGTGGTCCTCTCCGGTCCGGGCCTGCTGCGGCGCACTCCCGTGGAGACCAGTGCGAGGGGCTTCCCGATGAGCCACTTCGACAAGGACGACGCCGAGGACCTGGGCCTGCTCAAGCTCGACGTGCTGGGGATCCGCCTGCAGTCGGCGATGGCCCACGCCGTGCGGGAGGTGGCCCGCGTCGAGGGCACGCCGATCGACCTGGACGACCGCGCGCAGGTCCCCCTGGACGACCCCGCGACGTTCCGGCTCGTGCGCTCCACCCGCACCCTGGGCTGCTTCCAGATCGAGTCCCCCGGGCAGCGCGAGCTCATCGGCAGGTTCGCACCGGAGACGTTCGCCGACCTGGTCGTCGACATCTCCCTGTTCCGCCCCGGGCCGGTGCAGTCGGACATGGTCACCCCGTTCCTGCGGGCGCGACAGGGGTGGTCGTCCCCGGACGTGCTGGACGAGCGGTTGCGCCCGTTCCTGGCCGAGACGCACGGGGTCGTGGTGTTCCACGAGCAGGTCATCGAGGTCCTGCGCGCGACCACGGGCCACGACCGCGCCCTGGCCGACGAGCACCGGCGCCGGCTGGGCACCCGGCAGGGGCAGGAGGAGCTCGAGCCGCTGTTCCGCGAGCGCGCGCTGGCGCGCGGGTACCCACCGGCGACGGTGGAGCGGATCTGGGAGGTGCTGCGGGCGTTCGGGTCGTTCGGGTTCTGCAAGGCCCACGCGGCCGCGTTCGCGCTGCCCACCTACCAGTCGGCGTGGCTGAAGACCCACCACCCCGCGGCGTTCTTCGCCGGGGTCCTCACCCACGACCCGGGCATGTACCCCAAGCGCCTGCTGCTGGCCGACGCCCGCACCCTGGGCGTCGAGGTGCTGGGCCTGGACGTCAACGCCTCCGGCGACACCTACCGCGTCGAGCGGGTCCCCGGCCCGGTGGCCCGCCGCGACCCCGCCGGGCTGGGGGCCGGGGTGGCCGACGGCACCGGGTACGGCATCCGGCTGTCCCTGGCCGACGTGAAGGGGGCCTCCGCCGACGAGGTCGCCCGGATCGTCGCCGGGCAGCCCTACCGCTCGCTGGCCGATCTCTGGCACCGGGCCCGCCCCTCGCGCCCGCTGGCCGAGCGGCTCGTGCTCGCCGGTGCCCTGGACGCCCTGCACGGCACCGGCGCCACCACCGGTCCCGCCCGCCGGGGCCGCGCCACGCGGCGCGACCTGCTGCTGCAGGTCGCAGAGCTGGAGCGCTCCGCGCGTCCGACGCGCGCGGGGAGCGGACCCGGCGGCCCCGTCGGCGCGGTCCAGCTGGCCCTGGACCTGGGGGACGCCCCGGAGGGCGCCGCCCGGGCCGGGCTTCCCGAGGTCAGCGGTGCCGAACGGGTGCGCGCGGAGCTGGAGGTGCTGGGCCTGGACGCCAGCGCGCACGTCGTCGGCTCCTACGCCCCGCTGCTGCGGGTCCTGGGCGTCACCCCGGCCCGCGACCTGCTGGGCCGGCGCAACGGCTCCGAGCTGCTCGTCGCGGGGGTGAAGGTGGCCACCCAGACGCCACCGGTGCGCTCGGGGCGGCGGGTGGTGTTCCTGACCGTCGACGACCCCACCGGGCCGGCCGACGCGGCCTTCTTCGAGGACGCGCTGGAACTCTGGGCGACGACGGTCTTCTCCTCGTGGCTGCTGCTGGTGCGCGGGGTGCTGCGCCGGACCGGGCCGCGCGGGGTGTCGCTGCGCGCCACCGGTGCGTGGGAGCTGACCGGTCTGTGGAACGCCTGGCGGCGGGAGGGGGAGGCGGCGCTGCGACCGTTGCCGGAGCCCGCACCCCCGTCCACCGGGCCCACCGAGCCCACCGGGGCCGCGTCGCCGCGGGTCCTGGTGCACCCCACCGGCTTCCGGCAGTCCCCGTACGCCGACCTGCGCCCCGCCGGGCCGGACGTGCGCGGCACCCGCTCGGCCGCTCGCACCGCCGGTCCCCGGCGCGCCGGCCCGGGTGTCCCGGGTGGCCCGGGGTGGTGAGCCGCGCCGCGCCGCGGGTGGCGCCGCGGGCCGCAGCGGTCCGGTGTCTAGGGTGGGGCCCGTCCGCGAGCACCGGGAGGAACACGTGGCGAAGGAACGGGGCCGCCCCCGCACGTCGACGGTCCTCTGGGACGGCGTGCAGCGCCTGCTCCGCGGCGAAGAGGGCGGCGACGCGGCCGGCGCCCCGCGGTCGGTGGTCGACCTCGGAGGCGGCACCGGTGGGCTGGCCGTGCGGGTCGCTGCGCTCGGCCACGAGGTCGTGGTCGTCGACCCGTCCCCGGACGCCCTGGCGGCGCTGGAGCGGCGCACCGCCGAGGCGGGCCTGGCCGGCCGGGTGCGCGCCGTCCAGGGCGACGCGACCGAGCTGGCCGACCTGCTGCCGGCCGGCAGCGCGGACGTCCTGCTGTGCCACGGCGTGCTGGAGGTCGTCGACGACCCCGCTGCCGCGCTGCGCGCAGCGCACGCGACCCTGCGCCCCGGCGGGCGGCTCAGCCTGCTGGTCGCGCAGTGGCCGGCCACGGTGCTGGCGCGGGTCCTGGCCGGACAGCTGCCCCAGGCGCTGCACGCCCTGTCCGGCACCGGGCACCGCTGGAGCGGCACGGACCCGCTGCGCCGCCGCTTCGACCTCGCCTCGGCCACCGGGCTGGCCGAAGCGGCCGGTTTCACCGTCACCGACGTCGAGGGCACCCGCACCTTCAGCGAGCTGGTGCCCGCCGCCTGCACGGAGTCCGAGGAGGACGCCGCGCTGCTGCGCGAGCTCGAGGCGCGCGCGGCGCGTTCGCCGGAGCTGCTGGCGCTGGCAGGGCACCTGCACCTGCACGCCCGCCGCTGAGGCACCCTCCCGGCCCCGCGCCGGGGGGAGCGGGTGACCCCGGTCCCCGTGCCGGGGCCGGAGGAGGCCGGGTGCACGGTGCTGCACGTCGCGGTGGACGACTTCCACGTGTCCGTGCAGCTGCTGCGCCGCCCCGACCTGCTCGGCAGACCCGTCGCCGTCGCCGGTGGCCGTGGGGTGGTGCTGTGCGCCACGCCGCAGGCGCGCCGGCAGGGGGTGCGTCCCGGTGCGCCGCTGAGCCGGGCCCGGCGGCTGTGCCCGTCGCTCACCGTGCTGACCGCCGACGAGGACGAGGCCGCCCGGGCCTGGGCGGGGGTCCTGGAGGTGCTGCGCTGCCTGACCCCCGTCGTGGAGCCGTCGACCCAGGGGTCGGCCTTCCTCGACGTCTCGGGCTCCGGGCGCCGGCTGGGGGGCCCGGCCGGCGCCGGGCGCCTCCTGCGCGACCTGGTGGCCGACGAACAGGGCCTGACGTGCTCGGTGGGGGGTGGTTCGAGCAAGGTCGTCGCCGCGCTGGCGTCCGCGGCGGCCGCCCCCGACGGCCTCCTCCTCGTCGGGCCCGCCCGGACCGTGGAGTTCCTGCACGCCCTGCCGGCCGGTGCGCTGCCGGGGGTGGGCCCTCGCACCGGCCGGGTGCTGGAGCTGATGGGACTGCGCACGGTGGCGGACCTCGCCCACGCGCCGCTGGCCACCCTGGTCCGGGCGCTGGGGGAGGGCACCGGCCGACGGCTGCACGCCCTGGCGTGGGGCCGGGACGACCGCCCGGTGCTGCCCGCCGCCGCGAGCGGTCCCGGTGCCGGGCGCAGCTTCGCCCGAGACGTCGACGACCCCCGCCTGGTGCACCGCGAGCTGCTGCGGCTGGCGACGCGCACGGCGGCCCGGGCCCGGGCCGCCGGCGTGGCCGGGCGGACCGTCGTGCTGCGGCTCCGCTTCGCCGACGACGGCACGCTGACGCGCTCGCGCACGCTGCCCGAACGCACCGACGTCACCCGGCTCGTGCACGCCGCGGCCCGCGACCTCTTCGACGGCCTGGGCCTGCAGCGGGCACGGCTGCGAGGCGTGTCGCTGCGCCTGGAGGGGCTGGGGCCCGCCGCCGGCCGCCCGCACCAGCTCCAGCTGGGGGAGCGGGCTCGCGGCTGGCCCGAGGCGGACGGCGCGGTGGACCGCGCCGGGGCCCGCTTCGGCTCCGGCAGTGTGAGACCTGCCACGTTGCTGGAGCCGTCCGGCGGCGACGCGCCGGTGCGCGGAACTCCACCCGGGCACCCGGGCGTTGGAGCCGGGGAGGACTGGAGCCCGCCGCGTGCGCTACCCGGTGGCTCCGAGTGGTGGACCATGTGCTAACCCGAGTTTCGTCTCCCGCCCGCGGGACCTATCCTTGCCAGACAACGTGCGCACGCCAGGAGGTACAGGTGCCGCTCTCGGAACATGAGCAGCGTCTGCTCGAGCAGATGGAACGTGCGCTGTCCGCGGACGATCCCAAGTTCGCCAACGCCATGCGGGGGTCCCGCCACGGCCGAGCCGCCCGCCGGCGCCTCGTCATCGGCATCGCAGCCGTCGTGGCCGGTCTCGTGCTCCTCGTCGTCGGGGCCAGCACGAGCCAGATCTGGCTGGGAGCAGGCGGCTTCATCGTCATGCTCGCCGGCGCGATCTGGGCCTTCTCGCCGGCTCGGGGGGCGGGGGCTCGCACCGACGGGCAGCCCGGGGTCGCCACGCCCCGGCCACCCAGGCCGGGTCGGACCCGTCGCAGCGGCTCCTTCATGCACCGGATGGAGCAGCGCTGGGACCGCCGTCGCGGCCAGTGGTGAGCGTTCCGGCCTCCTGAGCGGCCGGGTCCCGCGCCTGCTCGGCACGACGGACGGGTCCGCACGTCCCAGGGGCGTGCGGACCCGTCCGTGGTTCCGTCGCCGACCTTGCCGTCAGTCGCGCTCCCACCAGGCCAGGACCGCCCGCACACCGGCGCCGGGGAACCACCGTGCGCGCCAGCGCACCGGTCGCGGCCGGCTCGAGGCGACCGCCTCCACCACCTCGTCCACCTGGGCGCGCACCACGCGCTGCTGACGGTCGCCGGCGGCCGGAACCCGTTCCAGGACCGCTGCCGCGCCGCGTCCGCGCGCGCGGCTCGCGGGCGGCGCCGCGGCACCCGCGCCGCCGCCGAAACGGGTCGCCTCCACCGCCCGGCGCAGCGACGTCAGCTGCTCGGCGGCCCCGGCGGGCAGGTCGACGGCGGCCTCGACCAGCGCGGCGCAGCGGCGGGGCGTCGCAGAGGCGGGCCAGTGCAGCCCCAGGTCGCCCAGGCGGTCCTCCAGGTCGGCCCAGGCCGCCTCGACCGAGGACGGCCCGTCGTGGACGCCCGCCCAGCGGCGCCGGCCCAGCACGGTGGCCGTGACCAGCGGCGTCAGCAGCACCAGCAGCACCAGGACGCCGCCGGCGATCCAGCCCCACGGCAGGGCGGCCACGCGCTGCCAGCCGGTCAGCGGACCCTGTGCGCCGGGCTGCGCGGCACCGGCGGTGGCCGTGCTGGTGGTCGCGCTGGGCGCAGCCTGCGCCGGGCCGGACGCGGCCGGTGCGGCGGCGCTCGGCACCGCTGCGGGAGCCTGCACGCTGGGCACCGAGTAGGCGGGCGACTGCCCCGTGCGGGTCGCGGGGGTGGGCTCGAACCGCACCCACCCCACGCCCTCGAAGTACAGCTCGGGCCAGGCGTGGGCGTCCTGGGCGCTGATCCGCCAGCGCCCGGAGGCGGTCTCCTCCCCGGGCAGGAAGCCGATCGCCACCCGGGCCGGGACGCCCAGGGTGCGGGCCATGACGGCCATCGCGGAGGCGAACTGCACGCAGAAGCCGGACTTGTCCTGCAGGAAGGCGGCCACGGCGTCGGAGCCGCCGTCGTTGGGCGCGGTGGTGGAGTAGGTGAAGCCTCCCGTGGAGCGGAAGTACCGCTGCAGCGCCGCTGCCTGCTCGTAGGCGCTGGAGGCTCCGGCCGTCACCTCCAGCGCGGTGTCGCGCACGGACTGCGGCAGGGAGTCGGGCAGGGCGGTGTAGCGCTCGCGCACGTCGTCGGGGGCCTGACCGGCGCCGCGCAGCTGCTCCTCCACCGGACTCACCTCCAGGTGCTGCACCGTGTAGTCGCGCCCGCGGGTGGTCTCCCCGTCCCCGACGACGTTCAGCGTGCCCTGCTCGTAGAGCCACTCGCCGGCGATCTCGACCTGCAGCGCCGGGTAGGGCAGGGGCAGGTACGTCTGGTCCAGGCCGCGCACGGCGATCGCCGTGCGGTGCACCTCGGACTGCGCCCGCACCTCCTCGGACAGGCCGGGCGGCTGGCTCAGCCCGTCCTGCACGCGCTGGCTGCGGGAGATGTCCGCCCCCGTGCTGGGGGCCCACGTCTCCCCGTCGAACACGTCGGCGGTGACGATCCGCAGCGGGGCGGGGTCGTCCTGGTCGGTCTGGTAGGTCAGGATCGTGGCGTCCGAGCGCGCCCCCAGGCTCGCCTTGAGGTTGAGGATGGGGTTGATCACGGCGATGGTGTCGCCCGTCCCCGTGTCGAGGGTCAGGGCGCGCTCGTCCAAGTCGGGCACGACGGCGGGCACCGCCAGCGCCAGCGCCAGCGAGCTCGCGGCCACCGCACCGGCTGTCGTGCCCGTGCGGGTCCCCGCGGGGCGCCGCCGCGCCGCGCCCGGGCGGCCGCCGCTCGGGCGCCGTCGTGCCGGGGAGGGCCAGCGCGGGTCGGGGCGGCCGGTGGCCAGCAGCACCAGGTACGGCACGGCGGTGGCCACGAGCGTCAGCGCGCTCGAGCCGCCGGGCGCCAGGGCCAGCGCCACGCCAAGGGCGGCGGCCAGCGGCACGCCCGCCAGCGCCGGGCGGCGCAGGGTCACGGCGAGCACGTCGACGGCCAGGGCGAGCAGACCGGCCCCGCCCACCATCAGCAGGCGCAGGCCCCGCAGGTCCGCGGCGGGCACGCTGTAGCGCTGCACGACCTGGACGCCGTCGCCGAGCAGCTGCGCGAAGCGGGCCGGGGTGGCCGGTGTGGGCAGGACGCCCAGGACGGTGGTGGCGCCGCCGAACAGGGCGGTCAGCGCCAGCACCAGCGCCAGCACCTGCAGCACGACCGCAGCGCCGCGGCGGTGCAGCAGGGCACGCGCCAGCAGGCCGGTGCCGGTGACGGTGAGCACGACCCCGAGGGCGCCCACGAGCCATCCGGAGGTGACGACGAGGGGACGCAGGGAGAGCACGGCTGCCGCGGAGGCGAGTCCTGCCCAGCAGGCGGTGCGGGCGCTGCGCGTCACGGTGGTCCTCCGGTGCCGGTGGTCGAGGTGGCTGCCGCGGGTGGGGCGGGCGCTCCGCGGGCGGCGCTCGCCCAAGTCTGCGCCACGCTCGTGGCGGGGGTGGCCACGGCGGTGCGCCACCCCGCCCGGGCCAGCACCAGGTGCGCCCGCCGCGACCCCGCCTCGACCTCGGGCGCCTCCCCGCCCTGGCCGGCGTCCCACAGCCGCGTGCGCTGCAGCAGCGCCAGGGCGGGGGTGCCGGGCGGTCGGGCGCTGGCCAGCGGCTGGACGTCGGCCTCGTCGACCTCGCCGAGGAACGCCACGAGCAGCGTGGACTCCGTCCGTCCGAGGGCGGCCAGGGACCGGGCCAGCCCGTCGTCGGGCCCGGGGCGCAGCCGCGCCAGGGACTGCAGCAGGGAGCGCACCGCCGAGCCCTCGTCGGTGCCCCGCACCTGCTCCAGCAGGCCCCCGTGCAGCAGCCGCACCCGGTGGCCGCGGCCGTGCAGGTGCACGGCGACGGAGGCGGCGGCGCTGACGGCCCACTCCAGCGAGGACGCCGCGCCGCGGCCGTGGTGGGCGCCGGCGCGGTCGTCCAGGAGCAGCACGACGTCGGGGCGCCCGGGGTGCTCGTCGGAGCGCACCATGACCTCCCCGCGGCGCGCGGTGGAGCGCCAGTGCACCCGCCGCAGGTCGTCGCCGACCCGGTAGGCGCGGATGGAGGCGTCCTCGGGGGAGGTGGTGGCCGCACCGGCGGACGTGCCGCGCGCACCGCCCGGTTCACCCAGGGGGACGTCGGCCAGGCGGTGGACCCGCGGCAGCACGTCGAGCGTGGTCGCCGGACCGGTGGTGCGCGAGGCGACGACCAGGCCGAACGGGTCGCGCGCCCGCACGGTGACCGGGCCGAGGCGGTAGCTGCCGCGCACGTCGGACCTCACCGTGTGGTCGAGGTCGAGGCTCTCCCCGTCGGCCAGTCGCGGCACGGCGATGCGGGCGGTGCCGCCCAGGGCCAGCGGGACGGCGTCCTCGAGCACGACCCGCCCCGCCGGTCGGCCGCGCCCCAGCACCGTGAGGCGCACGGTGCTGGGAGCGCCCGCCTCGGCCATGCCCGACCCCGACCTCGACGTGAGGTCGAGGCTCCGGGCGGAGCGGTGGGCGACCAGCGCGGCCAGCACCGAAAGGGTGGTCAGCAGCACCCCCACGCGCAGCAGGTCCCGCTGCCCCAGTGCCGGAGCGGCGCCCGCGGCCACCAGCCCGGTCAGCAGCAGGGCCCAGCCGCGCGCCGTGGGCCGGAGCTCCGGGGTCCCGCCCGCCCGGGAGCGCCGGGGGCGGTTCACCGCGGTGAGGGCAGCGACGTCGTGCGGAGCACGTCCAAGACCACGTCGGCCCCCTCGCGCCCCGACAGCTGGGCGTCCGCGGTCAGCAGCAGGCGGTGCGCCAGCACGGGCACGGCGAGGACCTGGACGTCGTCGGGCAGCACGTGGTCCCGGCCCTCCATCGCCGCGTGCGCCCGAGCGGTGCGCAGCAGGTGCAGGGCGGCGCGCGGTGAGGCGCCCAGGCGCAGGTCGGGGTGGGCGCGGGTGCGGCGCACGAGGTCCACGACGTACTGCTTGAGCGCGTCGGCGGCGTGGACGCCGCGCACGGCGGCCGTCAGCCGGCGGACCTCCTGCACGTCCACCACGGGGGTCAGCTCGTCCAGCGGCTCGGTGCCGCCGTGCTCGGAGAGCATCGCCAGCTCCGCCGCCGCGGAGGGGTAGCCCATGGAGACGCGCGCGGTGAAGCGGTCGCGCTGGGCCTCGGGCAGCGGGTACGTGCCGTCCATCTCCACCGGGTTCTGGGTGGCGAAGACGACGAAGGGCCGCTCCAGGGGCCAGGTGGTCCCGTCGACGGTCACCTGCCCCTCCTCCATGCACTCCAGCAGGGCGGACTGGGTCTTGGGGGAGGCGCGGTTGATCTCGTCGCCGATGACGACGTTGGCGAACACCGCGCCGGGGCGGAACTCGAACGCGCCGCGCTCCTGGTTCCACACGCTGGACCCGGTGACGTCGCTGGGCAGCAGGTCGGGGGTGAACTGGATCCGGCGGACCGTGCCGTCGATGGCGCGGGCGAGGGTCTTGGCCAGCATGGTCTTGCCCACGCCGGGCACGTCCTCCACCAGCAGGTGCCCGCCGCTGAAGAGGACGGTCAGCGCCAGCCGCACCGTCTCGTCCTTGCCCTGGATGACGCGGTCCACGGTGCGGGCGAGGCCGTCGGCCGTGGCGGCCAGCTGCTCCAGCGCGTCGGGCATGTCGTCGGGCTGCCCCGCCAGCGGGTCCCCGGCGTGGTTGCCGGCGGGTGCGCTCGTGGTCGTCACGTGGCCTCGTCTCCTCCTGGGGCGCGCCGGTGCCGCGCTCCTCGCCCGTCGCGCGCGGTCTCGCCGTCGCGACCCCCTCCACTCTGCCCCACGCCGGCGGGTGCCCGCCGCCGGGCGGCGCCCGCGGGGGCGGTCGACGGCCCCGTCGGGCGCACGGGGTCCCGGCCGGCGGCCGGTGGGGGGCGCCCCGGCCGCCCCACCGGGCTGCACCGCGCTGACCTGCGACGATGCGCCGACCATGCGATCACTGTCCGTCGTCTGACGTTGACCGTGGAGGAAAGTGGAGTACGGTGGAGGGGAGCGGCTCAGCAGGGGCCGCTCGGGACCGTCCGTCGGGGGTTGCGGCTGTGTTCCTGGGCACCTACACCCCCCGCCTGGACGACAAGGGGCGGCTGATCCTCCCGGCCAAGTACCGGGACCAGCTCTCCGACGGACTGGTGATCACCAAGGGGCAGGAGCGCTGCCTCTACCTCTTCCCCATGCAGGAGTTCGAGCGGATGCACGAGGAGCTGCGGCGGGCGCCGCTGACCCGCAAGGAGGCCCGCGACTACCTGCGGGTGTTCCTCTCGGGTGCCTCGGACGAGGTCCCCGACAAGCAGGGGCGCTTCACCATCCCGCCGATGCTGCGGACCTACGCCGGGCTCGAGCGCGACCTCGCCGTCACGGGCGTCGGGTCCCGGGTGGAGATCTGGGACCTGCCCACGTGGGAGTCCTACCTGGCCGGTGCCGAGCCCGCCTTCTCCGACCAGCGCGAGGAGGTCCTGCCCGGGGTCGTGTGACCCCGGCTCCCGGCGCACGCCGGGGGCGACCGTCGACCGCGGCCCCCAGCCGCTCCGGACCGGTCCTGACGCCTCTTCCCCGGCGCCAGGCACGGACCCCGCGAGCGGATGGGGACCGAGGCCGACGGCGGACGACGGCGACGCCGGCCCACCGGCCGGCGGGGGAGCGAGGTGGGAGCGTTGACCGAGGACGCGCAGGCCGCTGCGGTCGCGGCCCGCCACGCCTCGGTGATGCTCCGGCGCTGCACCGAGGTGCTCTCGCCCGCGCTGCAGCACCCGGGTGCCGTCTGCGTCGACGCCACCCTGGGCATGGGCGGGCACGCGGCCGAACTCCTCGCCCGCCACCCCGGACTGCGCCTCGTCGGCATCGACCGCGACCCGCTGGCCCTGGAACTCGCCGCCCGTCGGCTCGCGGGTTTCGGTGACCGCGTCACCCTCGTCCACGCGGTCCACGACGCCCTGCCCGAGGTCCTGGACGAGCTCGGCCTGCCGGCCGTCGACGCGGTGTTCTTCGACCTCGGGGTCTCCTCGTTCCAGCTCGACGAGGTGGAACGGGGTTTCTCCTACGCCCGCGACGCGCCCCTGGACATGCGCATGGACCCCGGTGCGCCGACCACCGCCGCGGACGTCCTGAACACCTACTCCCAGGCCGAGCTCGTGCGCGTCCTGCGGGAGTACGGCGAGGAGAGGTTCGCGCCGCGCATCGCGTCGGCGGTGGTCCGCGAGCGCGCCGCCGAACCCTTCACCGCCTCCGCCCGGCTGGTGGACCTGGTGCGCGCCAACGTCCCCGCCGCCACCCGCCGGACCGGCGGGAACCCCGCCAAGCGCACGTTCCAGGCGCTGCGCATCGAGGTCAACGACGAACTGCGCGTCGTGGAGCGGGCCCTGCCCGCCGCGTTCGAGCTGCTCGCCGACGACGGCCGCCTGGCGGTCCTGACGTTCCACTCCCTCGAGGACCGCATCGCCAAGAACGCGCTGCGCCGCCTGACGGAGAGCACCGCGCCGCCGGACCTGCCGTTCGTCCCGCCCGGTGCGGGACCTCGCGCGGAACTCCTCACCCGCGGTGGCGAGACGGCCGACGAGGAGGAGCTCGCGGCGAATCCCCGCGCCGCGTCGGCGCGCCTGCGCGCGGTGCGCAGGCTGCCCGGCGAGGATCGTCCGCGGCAGGAGCGGGACGCCCCCGGGCGGCCGGCTCGTCACCACCGCGAAACCCGGCGCCCCCGCGGGGCCGGCGGGTCCCGCGAGCGCACCGGTCGCAGGACCCCCGGGGGTTCGGCACCCGGAACGAGGAACGGCACGAACGACGGAAGGACCCGGTGATGAGCCAGCCCCTGATCGCGGCCCGGAAGGTTCCGGTCCGCGCTCGCGAGGCGCGCCCGGACACCGGGGGCAGGCCCGAGCTGCGGGTCGTCGTCCCGCCCGCCGTGCGGCGCCTGCGCCTGCCGCTGCCCGTGGCGTGCGTGGTGCTGCTGAGCCTGGGCCTGTTCGGCCTGCTGATGACCAACATCGCCATCGCCGGTGACGCCTACCGCATCACGGACCTGCAGGTCACCTCCCAGCGGCTCGCCGACCAGCAGCAGGCCGCGCAGGAGTCGCTGGCAGCGCAGTCCGCGCCCCAGGCGTTGGCGAGCCGGGCGGCCGAGCTCGGCATGGTCCCGGCGCCCGCGCCGGTGCACCTGACCGCGGACGGCGCGGTGGGGACGCCCACGGCGGCGCCCGAGCCGACGCCGGAGCCCGCGCAGACCACCGCCGAGGACGCCGCCGAGGACGCGGGCGCTGCGCCCGGCACCGCCTCGCCCGGCACCACCGCGCCCGCCGCGTCCCGCTGAACCCGTCGCCCGCCGACCCCGAGAGGCCCGCCCGTGCCCCGTCCGCCCGCCGCCCGCCGCCCGAGCGCGCCGGACGTACGCCCGGACCGCCGACTGCGCGCGTTCGTCATCACGGTGCTGGTGGCGCTGAGCCTGCTCGCCGGCCGGCTGGTGCAGCTGCAGGGGGCGGACGCCGCCGCCCTGGCCCAGGCGGCGCTGGACCAGCGGACCCACACCAGCGTCCTGTACGCCCAGCGCGGTGACGTCCTGGACGCCAACGGCGTGGTGCTGGCGACGTCGGTGGAGCGGCGCGACGTGGTGGCCGACCCCTCGATCCTCGCGAGCTTCAACACCCGCAGCGACGGATCGCCCCGCGACGAGGCGCTGCCGCAGGGCGCCGCCGGTGCGGCGCGGGTGCTGGCCCCGATCCTCGGCGTCGACGAGTCCGCGCTGACCGCGACCCTGACCGGTTCCGGCCCCGAGGACCGGTACGCGCTGGTCGCCGTGGGGATCACGCCCGAGCTGTGGCAGCGGGTCTCCGACGCCGGCGTCTCCGGCATCACCTCCCAGCGCACCTCCCAGCGCACCTACCCCAGCGGCAGCGCGGCCTCCACGCTGGTGGGCGTCCTGGGCACCAGCGAGACGCAGAACGGCGAGACGGTCGACCGCCCCCTCTCCGGGCTGGAGTACGCCGAGAACGACCTCCTGGCGGGTGTGGACGGCAAGGTGCGCTACGAGCGCAGCCTGGGTGGGCAGGAGATCCCGCTGGGCGAGAGCGAGACGATCGAACCGGTGGACGGCACCTCGCTGCACCTGACGATCGACTCGGACCTGCAGTGGAAGGCCGCCAGCGCCATCGCCGCGCAGGTGGAGGCGACCGGCGCGAAGTCCGGCACGGTCGTGGTGATGGACGCGCAGCAGCGGCTGCTGGCGCTGGCCAGTTCCCCCAGCATCGACCCGGCGGACCTGACCGACTTCACCAACGAGGAACTGAACAACACCGCCCTGACGGAGTCCTTCGAACCGGGCTCGACGGCGAAGGTCATCACGATGGCCGCCGCGCTGGAGGAGGGCACCTCCACGGCCGCGAGCCGGTTCACGGTGCCCGACGAGCTGAAGCGCTCCACGAAGGTGTTCCACGACTCCCACGCGCACCCCGACCAGAACCTCACGCTGGCGGGGATCCTGGCGGAGTCCAGCAACACCGGCACGATCCTGGCCGGTGAGGAGCTGAGCGCCGAGGTGCTCTACTCCTACCAGCGCGCTTTCGGCCTGGGCGAGACCACCGGCATGAACTTCCCGGGCGAGACCGGCGGCATCCTCGCCGAGCCGGAGGACTACTCCGGGACGCAGCGCTACACGGTGATGTTCGGGCAGGGCATGTCGGTCAACGCGGTGCAGGCCGCGTCGGTGTTCGCCACCATCGCGAACGACGGGGTCCGGGTGCAGCCGTCGCTCGTGGCGGGAACGTCCGACCCGGACGGCAACTACCGGGCCGCCGAGGCTCCCGCGAGCACCCGCGTGGTGAGTTCCACCACGGCGACCACGTTGCGGGACATGATGCAGGCGGTGGTCAGCGAGGAGGGCACCGCCGCCGCCGCCGACATCCCCGGCTACCTGGTGGCCGGCAAGACCGGTACCGCGCAGCGCTACGACATCGACTGCGGCTGCTACCGCGGGTACACCGCCTCGTTCATCGGCCTGGCCCCCGCGGACGACCCGCAGCTCGTGGTCGCGGTGATCCTGCAGGACCCCAAGACGAACTACTACGGGGGTTCGGCCGCCGGCCCGGTGTTCCGGGACGTCATGGGGTACGCCCTGCAGCAGCGCCGGATCGCCCCTTCCACCGCCGCTCCCGCCGGCCTGCCGCTGACGTGGGGCGCCGAGGGGTGAACCCCGTTCCCCGACACGCCCCGGGTGCGGTGCGGGGAGTTCTCCCGCGGACGGGTAACCTCCCAGGGTGCCGATGACCGACCGGCCGGGCGGCAGCGCTCGACGGCCCCTGACCCTCGCGGACGTGGCGGCGACCCTCGGCACCGCGGTGGACGTCCCCGGCGCCGCGGCGCCCGGCACCGCCGGTGAGCGGCCCGTGACCGGCGCGACCCTCGACTCCCGGCGGGTGGCGCCCGGGGACCTCTACGCCGCCCTGCCGGGCGCGAACGTCCACGGGGCGCGTTTCTCCGCGCAGGCGGCCGCGGCGGGTGCCTGCGCCGTCCTGACCGATCCCACCGGTGCCGCCGAAGCCGCAGCCTCGGGGCTTCCCGTGCTGGTCGTCGACGACCCCCGCGCCGTGCTGGGTGACCTCGCCGCCCGCGTGCACGGCCGCCCCGGTGAGCAGCTGGTCACCGTCGGCGTCACGGGCACCAACGGCAAGACCACCACGGCGTACCTGGTCGAGGGCCTGATGCGCGCCGCCGGGTGGACGACGGGTCTGCTGGGCACCGTGGAGACGCGCGTCGCGGGGCAGCGGGTGAGCAGCGTGCGCACCACGCCCGAAGCCCCGGACCTGCACGCCCTGCTGGCGCGGATGGTCGCCGCCGGCGTGCGCGGGTGCGCCCTGGAGGTCTCCAGCCACGCGCTGGCCCAGCACCGCGTCGACGGCCTCGTCGTGGACGTGGCGGTGTTCACGAACCTCAGCCAGGACCACCTGGACTTCCACGGCTCGATGGAGGAGTACTTCGCCGCGAAGGCGCGGCTGTTCACCCCCGCGCACGCCCGGCACGGCGTCGTCGCCGTGGACGACGACTGGGGGCGGCGCCTGGCCGCCGGGGCGGGCGTGCCGGTCACCACGGTGCGCACCGACGGCGCGGACCCGGCGGGTGCTGCGGACTGGGCCGTGCGGGACGTGCGCCCCGGCCGCGACGGCAGCTCCTTCCGCCTCGTGGCCGCCGACGGCGCGGAGCTGGCGCTGAGCTGCCCGCTGCCCGGGGCGTTCAACGTCGCCAACGCCGCCGTGGCCGCCGTGGCCGCGCTGCGCGCCGGGCTGGACGCCGGGCAGGTGGAGCGCGGGCTGGCCGCCGCCGAGGGCGTTCCCGGCCGGCTGGAGCGGGTGGCCACCGGGGGGAGCGGTGAGCCGCTCGTGGTCGTGGACTACGCGCACACCCCCGACGCGATCGAGCGGGTCCTGGGCGCGCTGCGGCCGCTGACCGCCGGCCGGCTGGTCGCCGTCCTTGGCGCCGGCGGGGACCGCGACCGCTCCAAGCGGCCGCTCATGGGTGCGGCCGCGGCCCGCGGCGCCGACCTGGTCGTCGTCACCGACGACAACCCCCGCTCCGAGGTTCCCGCCCAGGTGCGCGCGGCGGTGCTGGCCGGCACGGCCGGGGCCCGCGCCGAGGTGCTGGAGGTGCCGGACCGGCGCGCGGCGGTCGCCGCGGCCCTGGACCGCTGCTCCGGCGCGCAGGACACGGTGCTGCTGGCCGGCAAGGGGCACGAGACGGGCCAGGAGACCGCGGGTGTCGTCGTCCCGTTCGACGACCGGGTCGTGGCGGCCGAGGAGCTGCGGCGTCGGGCCTGGTCGCCCGTGGGCGCCGGTACGAGCACGAGTTCAGCTGGAGGTGTGTCGTGATCGCGCTGACCGCGGCGGAGGTGGCGGAGCTGGCCGGTGGCCGGCTCGTCGCCGGTGCCGCGAGCACCGTCGTGGGCGGGCCGGTGGTGGTGGACTCCCGCCGGGCCGCGCCCGGGGCGCTCTTCGTGGCGCTGCCCGGCGCCCGTGTCGACGGTGCCGAGCACGCCGCCGCCGCGGTCGCCGCGGGGGCGGTGCTCGTCCTGGCCCAGCGTGCCGTGGACGTGCCCGACGGCACCGCCGTGGTCCGGGTAGACGACGGTGTGGCGGCGCTGGGCCGGCTGGCCGCGGGCGTCCTGCAGCGGCTGCGCGCGGCCGGCGGCGGCCCGCGCGTGGTGGGCGTGACCGGCTCGGCCGGCAAGACGACCACCAAGGACCTGCTGGCGGCGGTGCTCGCACCGCTGGGCCCGGTCGTCGCCCCGCAGGGCAGCTTCAACAACGAGATCGGCGTGCCGCTGACGGTGCTGCGCGCCGACGCCGGCACGGCCGCGCTGGTCGTGGAGATGGGCGCGCGCGGCGTCGGGCACATCGCCGCGCTGTGCGAGCTGGCGCGGCCCGCGACCGGGGTCGTCCTGAACGTCGGTGCCGCGCACGCCGGGGAGTTCGGCTCGCTGGAGGCCACGGTCGCCGCCAAGGGCGAGCTGGTGGAGGCGCTGCCGGCCGACGGGCTGGCCGTCCTGAACGCCGACGACGCCCGCGTGGCGGGGATGGCCCCGCGAACCCGCGCCCGCGTGCTGACCTTCGGGCTCGGTGCCGGTGCGGACGTGCGCGCGGACGACGTCCGCACCGACGAGCTGGCCCGTCCCGTCTTCACGCTGCGCGCCGGCGAGCAGGCGGCGCAGGTGCACCTGCGCCTGCACGGCGAGCACCAGGTGTCCAACGCCCTGGCGGCCGCGGCCGCGGGGCTCGGCCTGGGCGTGCCGCTGCACGACGTCGCCGCTGCGCTGTCGGGCGCCGAGGCCGCCAGCGGCGGGCGCATGCAGGTCGTGCAGCGACCCGACGGCGTGACCGTCGTGCACGACGCCTACAACGCCAACCCCGACTCGGTGCGCGCGGCCCTGAAGGCCCTGGTGGGCATGTCCGGCGGCCGGCGCACCTGGGCGGTGCTGGGGGAGATGCTGGAGCTGGGCGCGGCCTCGCGCGACGAGCACGACGCGATCGGCCGCTTCGCGGTGCGCCTGGACGTCTCCAAGCTGCTGGTCGTGGGCTCCGGGGCCCGTCCGGTGTACACCGGGGCGGTCATGGAGGGTTCCTGGGGCGAGGAGGCCGCCTTCGCCGCCGACGTCGCCGAGGCCCGCGAGGTCCTCGACGAGCAGCTGCGCCCGGGCGACGTGGTCCTCGTCAAGGCGTCCAACGGCGCCGGGCTGGGGGCCCTGGCCGAATCGCTGATCGCCGGCGGGCGACCGGCCGGTGCGCCGGGGGCGGGCGCGTGAGGGCCGTCCTGGTCGCGGGGGCCGTCTCCCTCGTGGTGGCGCTGTTCGGCACGCCCCTGTACATCCGTTGGCTGGTGCGCCGCGGCTACGGGCAGTTCGTCCGCGACGACGGGCCCACCAGCCACCACACCAAGCGCGGCACCCCCACGATGGGCGGCGCCGTCATCATCCTCGGTGCGCTGCTGGCCTACGGCGCCGCGCACCTGTTCACCGGCACCCCGGTGACGGCCTCCGGCCTGCTCGTGCTGCTGCTCATGGCGGGGCTGGGCGTCGTCGGCTTCCTCGACGACTTCCTGAAGATCTCCCGCAAGCAGAGCCTGGGGCTGCGTGCGCGCTCCAAGCTCGCCGGGCAGGGGCTCGTCGGCGTCCTGTTCGCGGTGCTGGCGCTGCAGTTCCCCGACGAGGACGGCCTGACGCCGGCGTCGACGAACATCTCCTTCCTGCGCGACACCGCCCTCGACCTGGCGTTCCTGGGCGCCGCGGTGGGCACCGTGCTGTTCGTGGTGTGGGCGCTGCTCATCACCTCGGCCGTCAGCAACGGCGTGAACCTCACCGACGGCCTGGACGGGCTGGCGACCGGGGCCACGACGCTGGTGCTGGCCGCGTACGTGCTGATCTGCACGTTCCAGTCCAACCAGAACTGCTACTCGCTGCCGCAGTTCGAGCCGCGCTGCTACGAGGTGCGCGACCCGCGCGACCTCGCGGTCGTGGCCGCCGCCGTCATGGGGGCCTGCTTCGGGTTCCTGTGGTGGAACGCCTCCCCGGCGAAGATCTTCATGGGGGACACCGGGTCCCTGGCGCTGGGTGGTGCGCTGGCCGGCCTGGCGATCCTCTCGCGCACGCAGCTGCTGCTGGTGCTGCTCGGCGGGCTGTTCGTCATCATCACGCTCTCGGTGATCATCCAGGTCGGCTCGTTCAAGATGACCGGCAAGCGGGTGTTCCGGATGGCGCCGCTGCAGCACCACTTCGAGCTCGCCGGGTGGGGCGAGGTCACCATCGTCATCAGGTTCTGGATCATCGCGGGGTTGTTCGTGTCGCTCGGTCTGGGAGTCTTCTACGCGCAGTGGGTGGTCGGGGCGTGAGCGCCGCGAGCAACGTGCTGGACGGCTGGCTGGGCAACCCCGCCCCGCGCGCCGCCGACACCGACCGGGTCCGCGCGCTGCGGCACGCCGGCTCCGGGTGGTCGGGCCTGCGCATCCTCGTGGCGGGCATCGGGACCTCCGGGTTCGCCGCGGCCGACGCGCTGCTGGAGGCCGGTGCCGAGGTCACCGTCGTCGACGCCGGCACCGGCGAGGCCCAGCGCGAGAAGGGGGCCCTGCTGGAGGTGCTGGGAGCCGCGGTCCTGCTCGGCCCGCAGCACGTGCAGGGGCCCCCGCAGCCCTGGGCCGCCTACGACCTCGTCGTCACCTCGCCGGGCTGGCGACCGGACGCGCCCCTGCTGGTCGGTGCGGCGCTGGCCGGGGTGCCCGTCTGGGGCGAGGTCGAGCTGGGCTGGCGGATGCGGCCCGACCCCGCCTCCGGAGCGCTCGTGGCACCGTGGCTGACCCTGACGGGCACCAACGGCAAGACGACCACGGTGGAGCTGACCGCCTCGATCCTGCGCGCCGCGGGCCTGCGGGCCGGCGCCGCGGGGAACGTGGGCACCCCCCTCGTGGAGGCTCTGCGCCACCCGGAGGCGTTCGAGGTGCTGGCCGTGGAGCTGTCCAGCTACCAGCTGCACTGGCTGTCCACCGACACTGAGGCGTCGCTGCGGCCCCTGGCCAGCGCGGTGCTCAACCTGGCCCCCGACCACCTGGACTGGCACGGCTCCGTGGACGCCTACGCGCGCGCCAAGGGCCGCGTCTACGAGAACACCGAGCGGGCGTGCGTCTACAACGCCGCCGACCCGCGCACCGAGGAGCTCGTGCGCGAGGCGGAGGTCGTGGAGGGCGCGCGGGCGATCGGCTTCACCCGGCAGGCCCCGCGCGTGGGGATGCTCGGCGTCGTGGAGGACGTGCTGGCCGACCGGGCGTTCGTGGAGCAGCGGCGCACCAGCGCCGCCGAGCTGTGCTCGTTCGCCGACCTGCGCCCGGCCGGCTCCGACGCGCCGGTGGCGCCGCACACCGTGGACAACGTCCTGGCCGCGGCGGCCCTGGCCCGCGCGCACGGCGTCCCGCAGGTCGCGGTGCGCGACGGCGTGCGGTCCTTCACCCCCGCCCCGCACCGGGTGCAGACCGTCGCCGAAACCGGCGGCGTGCGCTGGGTCGACGACTCCAAGGCCACCAACGCGCACGCCGCCCAGGCGTCGCTGCACGCCTTCGAGCGCGTCGTGTGGGTCGCCGGCGGCCTGGCCAAGGGCGCGAGGTTCGACGACCTCGTCGAGCGCACCGCGGGGCGTCTGCGGGCCGCGGTGCTCATCGGCGCAGACCGTGCGCTGCTGCGCGAGGCGCTGGACCGACACGCCCCCGACGTCCCCGTCGTGGAGGTGGACCTCACCCACACTGGCGCCGTGCCGCCCAGTCCCGACTCCACGGCCGCCGAGCGCGACGCCTCCGCCGCGGCCCTCATGGACGCCGTCGTCGAGCGCGCGGCCGCCCTGGCGCGCCCCGGCGACACGGTGCTGCTGGCCCCGGCGTGCGCGTCGATGGACCAGTTCGTCTCCTACGCCCACCGCGGTGACGCCTTCGCCGCGGCCGTGCGCCGCCGCAGCGACCGGGAGGGCTGAGGTGGCGCTGAACACCACCGCCCGGACCGGCGCCCGACCCGCCGCCCGCCCCGATGGGTCCCGGGAGGCCTGGCGGCGCCCGGCGTGGCTGGAGACCACCGGTGAGTGGGCACGCGACCGGCTGCGGCTGCTGGACTCCCCGCTGGCCACCCACCACGTCCTGCTGGCCACGACCGCCCTGCTCGTCGTGATCGGCCTGGTCATGGTGCTGTCCAGCTCCAGCGTGGAGTCCCTCCAGGACAACGGCTCCCAGTTCACCTACTTCAAGAAGCAGGCCACGTTCGCCGTGCTGGGTGGTGCGGTCCTCGTCGTGGCCAGCCGCGTGCCCGCCGCTGCGTGGCGGCGCCTGGCCCTGCCTGCGCTGCTGGGTGCCGCCCTGCTCCAGCTGCTGGTGTTCGTGCCCGGCGTGGGCATCGCCGTCGGTGGCAACCGGAACTGGATCGAGCTGGGACCCATCTCCGGCCAGCCGTCCGAGGCCGCGAAGGTCGCGCTGGTGCTGGCCTGCGCCCTGGCCCTCACCCGCAAGTACGACCGGCTGCACGAGCCGTCGCAGCTGATCGGCGCGCTGCTGCCGTCCGTGGCCGCCACGGTCGGCCTGGTCCTGCTGGCGCGCGACCTCGGCACCGCCATGGTCATGATGTTCATGGTCGCGGCGATGCTGTGGACCGCGGGCGTGCCCGTGAAGTTCTTCGCCCTGACCGGTGGTGCCGCCGCCCTGCTCGCCACGGCGCTCGTCGTCACCAGCGACAACCGGATGCGTCGCGTGGAGGACTGGCTGTTCGGCTCGGCGACCTCCGGCGTGGAGATCCAGGGGGCCCGCTGGCAGCCCGTGCAGGGTCAGTACGCCCTGGCCTCCGGCGGCTGGTGGGGCCTGGGGCTGGGCGCCAGCCGCGAGAAGTGGCAGTGGCTGCCCGAGGCCCACAACGACTACATCTTCGCGATCATCGGTGAGGAGCTGGGCCTGCCCGGCACCCTCGTCGTGCTGGTGCTCTTCGCGGTGCTGGCGCTGGCGGCGCTGCGGCTGGTGCGCCGGTCCGCGGACCTGTTCACCAAGATCGCCGTCACCGGCTTCGCCGCGTGGATGCTCGGCCAGGCCTGCCTGAACATCGGCGTCGTCCTGGGCGTCCTGCCCGTCATCGGCGTGCCGCTGCCGCTCATCTCGTACGGCGGCACCGCCCTGGTCGCCGGCCTGCTCGGCGTGGGGATCCTGCTGTCCTTCGCCCGCGCCGAGCCCGGCGCCCCGGAGGCGCTGCGGGCGCGCGAGTCCGTCGTCGCCCGTTCCCTGGCCGTGCTGCCCCGACGCCCGAGGAGGTCCCGGTGAACGTCCTGCTCGCCGGCGGTGGCACCGCCGGCCACGTCGCCCCCCTGCTGGCCACCGCCGACCGGCTGCGCCGGCGCGACGCGTCGGCGGGTCTGCTGGTGCTCGGCACCGAGGAGGGCCTGGAGTCCCGGCTGGTGCCCGAGCGCGGGTACCGGCTGGCGCCGGTGCCGCGCGTGCCCCTGCCGCGGCGGCCGTCGGCCGACCTGCTGCGCCTGCCCGGCAGGTTGCGCGCCGCCGTGGCCGCCGCGCACCGCGCGATCGAGGAGGTCGGCGCGGACGTCGTGGTGGGCTTCGGCGGGTACGTCGCCACCCCGGCCTACCTGGCGGCCCGCCGCGCCGGCGTGCCCGTGGTCGTGCACGAGCAGAACTCCCTGCCCGGCATCGCCAACCGCCTCGGAGCGCGCTGGGCGCGGCACGTGGCGGTCACCTTCCCCGGCACCCCGCTGCCCCGTGCGGTCCACACCGGCATGCCGCTGCGCAGCGAGATCACCGACCTCGCCCGCGCCGCCGACCGCACCGCGCTGCGCCGGCGCGCCCGCGAGAGCCTGGGGCTGGACGCCGACGCCCCGGTGCTGCTGGTCACGGGCGGCTCCCTGGGCGCCCAGCGGCTCAACGAGGCGCTGGGCGCCGCGGCGCCGGCCCTGCTGGCCGCCGGAGCGCAGGTGCTGCACGCCAGCGGACGCGGCAAGCAGGTCCCGCTGCCGTCGGGCACCGACCCCGCCCGCTACCTCGTGCGCCCCTACCTCGACGACATGGGCACCGCCTACGCCGCAGCCGACCTGGTGGTGTGCCGCAGCGGTGCCGGGACGGTGAGCGAGCTGACCGCGCTGGGCCTGCCCGCGGTGTACGTGCCGCTGCCCATCGGCAACGGCGAGCAGCGCCGCAACGCCGAGAGCGTCGTCGCCGCCGGCGGCGGCCTCCTCGTGCCCGACGGCGAGTTCGACGCCTCCTGCGTGCGCGAGCGCATCCTGCCCCTGCTCGCCGACCCGGCAGCCCTCACCGCGGCCGCCGCCGCCGCGGCCGCGTTCGGGGTCCTGGACGGGGACGAGCGCCTGGCGGCCCTCGTCGCCCAGGCCGCCGGCGAGCTCCCCGCCGGGGCGGGGGGGACGGCGTGAGCGGCGCGGGCGCCGCACCCGTGCCCGTGGGCGAGCTCGGCCGCGTGCACCTCCTCGGCGTCGGCGGTGTCGGCATGTCCGGCATCGCCCGGCTGCTGCTGGCCCGCGGGGTGACGGTCTCGGGCAGCGACGCCGCCGAGTCCGAGGGGCTGCGCCGCCTGGCCGAGCTGGGTGCTCGGGTGGCCGTGGGGCACGACGAGGCGCACCTGGGCGACCTCGGGCCGGGGGACACCCTCGTGGTCAGCTCCGCGGTGCGCGCGGGCAACCCCGAGCTCCTCGCGGCCCGCGAGCGCGGGCTGCGGGTGCTGCACCGCTCCGAGGCCCTGGCCGCGCTCATGGTCGGGCGCCGCGGCGTGGCCGTGGCGGGTACGCACGGGAAGACCACGACGTCCTCGATGCTGGCCGCGGCGCTGCTCGAGGCCGGGATGGACCCGGGCTACGCCATCGGCGGGGAGCTGACCGGTGGCAGCGACGGGGGAGCACGGGACGGTTCCGGCCCGTTCGTGGCCGAGGCCGACGAGTCCGACGGCTCCTTCCGCGCCTACGCCCCCGTGCTGGACGTCGTGACGAACGTCGAGCCCGACCACCTCGACCACTACGGCACCGCCGAGGCGGTCGCGCTCGCCTTCGAGGAGTTCGTGCAGCGCCTGCAGCCGGGCGGCGTGCTCGTCGCCTGCGCGGACGACGCCGGCTCGGTCCGCCTGGCCGAGTTCGCCCGGCAGGCCGGCGTCAGGGTGCGCACCTACGGCACGCACCCCGACGCGGACGTGCGGCTCTCCGACGTCGACGTGTCCGGTCCCCGGCCGACCGCGCTGGTGCACGTGGACGCCGACGTCGACGCGGGGGCCGACGAGCACGCCCTGCCCGTGCAGCTCGCGGTGCCGGGGCTGCACAACCTGCGCAACGCGGCGGGCGCCTTCGCCGCTGCGCTGGAGCTGGGCGCGGACCCCGCCCCGGTGCTGCGCGGGCTGGCGCGCTTCGGCGGCGCCCGCCGCCGCTTCGAGCACCGCGGTGAGGCCGGTGGCGTGCGCGTCGTGGACGACTACGCCCACCACCCCACGGAGGTCGAGGCTCTGCTGCGCGCTGCGCGCCCGGTGGCCGGCGGTGGCCGCGTCGTGGTGGCGTTCCAGCCGCACCTGGTGAGCCGGACCAGGACGTTCGCCGCCGAGTTCGGCCGGGTCCTGGCCCTGGCGGACGACGTGGTGGTGCTGGACGTGTACGTGGCCCGGGAGGACCCCGACCCGGCCGTGACCGGTGCCCTCGTGGCCCGCGCGGTGCCGCTGCCCGCCGGCGCGGTGACGTTCGTGCCCGACCGGGACGGTGCCGCGCGGGTCGTCGTGGAGCGGCTGCGCCCCGGGGACCTGCTGCTGACGGTGGGGGCGGGCGACGTGACCCGGTTGGGGCCGCAGGTGCTGGAGCTGCTGGCGCAGCGGGGGGCGCCCGGCGGCGCCGGGGCGGAGCGGCCGTGACCCGGCCCACCCGGCCCCGCCGGCCCCCGTCGCCACCACCGGTGCCCGCACCCGCGGCCCGCACGCCGCAGCAGCGGCCGGGCGGCAGCGCCCAGCGCCGCCGGGCGGTGCGGGCTGCGGCCCCGCCGCCCGCGGTCCGACCGGCGCGCGGCGCGGCCCGCAGCGACGCTCGTGCGCGTGCGGGTGCGCGCGCCGGTGGCTCGCGCTCCGGCGGGGCCCGCGTCGCGGACCTGAGCGCCCGCCTGGGCCGGCGGCGGCCGCTGCCGCGGCCGGGCCGCCGGGCCGCGCTGGTCGCCGCGGTGCTGGCGGTGGTCCTCGCGGCGCTGGCCTGGCTCGCCCTGGGCTCGCCGTGGCTGCGGGTGCAGCAGGTGCGCGTCTCCGGCGCCGAGCGCACCGACCCCGAGCGGGTGCTCGCCCTCGTCGGCGCGCAGCGCGGCGAGCCCCTCGCCGCGGTGGACACCCGGGAGCTGTCGCAGCGGGTGGGGCAGGCGCTGCCGCTGGTGGAGTCGGTGGACGTGCTGCGGTCCTGGCCCTCCACCCTGGTGGTGCGGCTGGACGAGCGCGACGCGGTGGCGGCGGTGCCCTCGACCTCGGGCGGCGTCGACCTGGTGGACGCCGACGCCCGCGTGCTGCAGCACGCGGAGAGCGCGCCGGCGGGTGTCCCGCTCCTCAGCGTCGACGTGGACAGCGCCCGGCCGGGCGCGCTGCGCGCAGCGCTGGCGGTCAACGGCTCGCTGCCGGCCGAGGTGCGCTCGCGCGTCGCCTCGATCACCGCCGAGAGCCCCGACTCCGTGCGGCTGCAACTGCTGGAAGGGCCCGAGGTGGTGTGGGGCGACGCCGGCCGGCCCGAGCGCAAGGGCCAGGTCCTGCTGCGGCTGCTGCAGGAGGAGGAGGTCGCGCGGGCGGCTCTGGTCGACGTCTCGGCGCCCGACGCGCCGGCGGTCCGCTCGGCTCCCTGAGGCGGCGCGGGGCCGCTCGGGCGCCGCACGGGTGGACCTGGGCCGAACGGGTGGTTGTCCCCTCCGGGCGGTGTGGCAGCGCGACACGCCGGGGCGGCAGTTGCACGTGAGCCCCGTCGCTCCCTACGGTCACCCACCAACAGGAAATGACATAACGTTAACCCTCTACCTGAGGGTCAGCGTTTCACCGGGAACGGCTCACCGGACCCGGGTGGCATCGGCGAAAGAGGCGAGAGGCACTCGACGTGGCAGCTCCGCAGAACTACCTAGCGGTCATCAAGGTCGTCGGCGTCGGCGGCGGCGGGGTGAACGCGGTCAACCGGATGATCGAGGTCGGCCTCAAGGGCGTCGAGTTCATCGCCGTCAACACCGACGCGCAGGCGCTGCTCATGAGCGACGCGGACGTCAAGCTCGACGTCGGCCGCGAGCTCACCCGCGGCCTAGGCGCCGGCGCGGACCCCGAGGTCGGCCGCAAGGCCGCCGAGGACCACGCCGAGGAGATCGAGGAGGTGCTCAAGGGCGCCGACATGGTCTTCGTCACCGCCGGCGAGGGGGGTGGCACCGGGACCGGCGGCGCGCCGGTCGTGGCCCGCATCGCCCGCTCGCTGGGCGCCCTGACCATCGGCGTGGTCACCCGCCCCTTCACCTTCGAGGGCCGCCGGCGCGCCAACTCCGCCGAGTCCGGCATCGCCGAGCTGCGCGACGAGGTCGACACCCTCATCGTCATCCCCAACGACCGGCTGCTGTCCATCAGCGACAAGCAGGTCAGCATCCTGGACGCCTTCAAGTCCGCCGACCAGGTCCTGCTGTCCGGTGTGCAGGGCATCACCGACCTCATCACCACGCCGGGCCTGATCAACCTGGACTTCGCCGACGTCAAGTCGGTCATGCAGGGCGCCGGCAGCGCCCTGATGGGCATCGGCTCGGCCCGTGGCGACGACCGCGCCGTGCAGGCCGCCGAGAGCGCGATCTCTTCGCCGCTGCTGGAGGCCAGCATCGACGGCGCGCACGGGGTCCTGCTGTCCATCCAGGGCGGCTCCGACCTCGGCCTGTACGAGATCAACGAGGCCGCCCGGCTGGTGCAGGAGGCCGCGCACCCCGAGGCCAACATCATCTTCGGCGCCGTCATCGACGACGCCCTCGGTGACGAGGTCCGCGTCACCGTCATCGCCGCCGGCTTCGACAGCGGCAGCCCCGTGCGCTCGCGCGCGGAGCGCACGGCGGGCCAGGTGCCCGGCCGGGCGCCTGGCGGCGCCGCCGTCCCGCCGCGCGCCCCGCGACCCGAGCCGTGGCAGCAGCAGGCCCCCATCGCCCCGGCGCAGCACACGCCGCAGCACCAGGCGCCGCAGCACCAGGCGCCGCAGCACCAGGCGCCCCCGCAGCCGGCCCAGCAGCCGCAGTACGCCGCCCCGCAGTACGCCCAGCACGCTCCGCAGCAGCAGGCCCCGCAGCAGCCCGCGCAGCAGCAGCCGACTGCGCAGTACGCGCCCCAGCAGCCCGCTCACCAGCAGGCCCCTCAGCCGGCGCAGCAGCAGCCGGTCCAGCACCAGCCGCAGCTGGTGCCGGGTGAGGACCCGGTGCAGGTGCCGCGGATCATCGAGCTGCCCAACGACACCGCCGGGGTGCGCCGGCCGGGCCGCCCGCGGCCCGAGGAGGACGACCTCGACGTGCCCGACTTCCTCAAGTGACGCTCTCCCGGCTCGTCCCCGTCCCGGGCCGGTGCCGGGGGCGGCGGGTGCCGCTCGCGTGAGCCCCGCGCACGTCCCGCTGCTGGACGCCGGCCTGCCGGCCGGCGTCCGCGGCGGGTTCACCACCCGGTCGGGCGCCGGGGGCCGGGGGCCCTTCGCGGGTCTCAACCTCGGTGACCACGTCGGTGACGACCCCGCGCGCGTCGCCGCCCACCGCGCCGCCCTGCGCGCGACCGTGGGGGCCGAGGCCCTCGTGGTGCCCGTGCAGGTCCACGGCGCGGACGTCGTCGAGGTGGACGACGTCCCCTCGTCCGGCCCGCCGCGCGCCGACGCCCTGCTGACCCGGCGCCGCGGGCTGGCCCTGGCCGTCGTGGTGGCCGACTGCGTCCCGGTGCTCCTCGCCGACCCGGGGGCCGGGGTGGTGGCCGTGGCCCACGCCGGCCGGGCCGGGCTGGTCGCGGGCGTGGTCCCCGCCGTGGTCGCCGCGATGCGGTCGGCGGGCGCCCGTGACGTGCGCGCGGCGCTGGGCCCCGCCGTGTGCGGCGGCTGCTACGAGGTGCCTGAGCAGGTGGCCGACGACGTGACCCGCGTCGTGCCGGCCGCGCGGGCCACCACGCGCCGCGGCACGCCGGCGGTCGACGTGGCGGCCGGTGTGCTCGCGCAGCTCTCCGCGGCCGGCGTGCGCGCCTCGGGCCCCGGGCCGTGCACCGTCGAGCGCGCCGACCTCTTCTCCTACCGCCGCGAGGGCGTCACGGGCCGCAGCGCCGGTGTCGTCGTGCTGGCGTGAGCTCCGCCGCACCGGGTGGGGAGCCCGGCCCCCGGCGCGCCGCCGAGCTCGGCGCGCGGCTCGAGCTGCTGCGCGGCCGGGTGACCGCGGCGGCCGCCGCGGCGGGCCGCGACCCCGCGGAGCTGACCGTCGTGGTGGTGACGAAGTTCTTCCCCGCCGCCGACGTGCGCGCCCTGGCCGACCTGGGGGTGCGCGACGTGGGCGAGAGCCGGGACCAGGAGGCCGCGGCCAAGGCGGCTGAGCTGGCGCCGGAGCACCCCGCCCTGCGCTGGCACTTCGTCGGGCAGCTGCAGACGAACAAGTGCCGCTCCGTCGCCCGCTACGCCGCCGCGGTGCACTCGGTGGACCGCCCCCGGCTCGTCGCCGCGCTCGCCGCGGGGGCGACGGCGGCGGGCCGTGAGCTGGACTGCTTCGTCCAGGTCGACCTGGCCCGCGAGCTGGGGGAGGACGCCGACCCCGCCCGCGGGGGCGCCGCGGGTGACGACGTGCTGCGCGTGGCGGACGCGGTGGCCTCCGCCGGGCCGCTGCGGCTGGCCGGGCTGATGGCCGTGGCCCCGCGCGGGCAGGACCCGCAGCGCGCCTTCGCCGCGCTGGTGCGCGCGGCCGGGCGGGTGCGTGCCGGGCACCCGGGGGCGGTGCACCTGTCGGCGGGCATGAGCGGCGACCTGGAGGCCGCGGTGGCCGCCGGGGCGACACACCTGCGTGTCGGGAGCGCGGTCCTGGGCACGCGTCCGGCCGCGCGGTAACGTCGCCGACGCCCCGGCGCCCGGCGCCGCGGCGAGACACCCCACGACCGGACCCCACCCGAGGAGACTGCGATGGCCGGCGCACTGCGCAACGCGATGGTCTACCTCGGCCTCGCCGAGGATGACCGCTACGCCGAGGAGCAGGAGGCCGAGCCCGCTCGCGAGCGGGTGGAGGCCGTGCGGGGAGCGCACCCGGCGCCCCGGCACGAGTCGCGGTCCGAGGCGCGTGCGGTCGATCCCACTCCGGTCGCGGAGCGCCGCGCGGAGACCACCGGTCAGGTGACCCCGATCAGGAGGCAGGTGGCGCACGTGGTGCCGCAGGTCAGCAGCGCTCCGGAGCTGCACAGGATCACGACGATCCACCCGCGCACGTACAACGAGGCCAAGACGATCGGCGAGAGCTTCCGCGACGGCGTCCCGGTCATCATGAACCTCACCGACATGTCCGACGGCGACGCCAAGCGCCTCGTGGACTTCTCCGCCGGTCTCGTCTTCGGTCTGCACGGCTCGATCGAGCGCGTGACGAACAAGGTCTTCCTGCTGTCGCCGCAGAACGTCGAGGTGGCCTCGCAGGAGGAGGAGCGCCCCGCCGAGCGGACGTTCTTCAACCAGTCCTGACCGCCTGGGCGCTCGCTGTGAGCGCCCCGCGACCGGGTGAGTCCGGGCTCGCGGACGCCCCGGGTCGTGCAGGATGGTCGCGTGGCCTTCGTCTTCTCGCTCCTGCAGCTGCTCGTCCTCCTCTTCTTCCTGTGCCTGATCGCCCGCCTCGTGCTCGACTGGGTGCAGGCCCTGTCGCGCGAGTGGCGGCCGCGGGGCGCCGTGCTGGTGGGTGCCGAGGCCGTGTACACGGTCACGGACCCGCCCCTGAAGGTCTTGCGGCGCGTCCTGCCGCCGTTGCGGCTCGGGGCGGTCCAGCTCGACCTGGCGTTCCTCGTGCTGGCGATCCTGTGCTCCATCCTCATGTCGGTCTTCAGCGCGCTGAGCGTCTCCGCGGCGGGCTGATCGCCACGGCCCGGCCGGGACCGGGCGACCACGTCGGGTCCCGGGCCGTGTCCGCTACGGTGTCGCCTGGTGCGCCGTCCGGCCGGGGCGGCCGTCGACAGAGGTGAGCCCCATGCCGCTGAGCCCGGAAGACGTCGTCGAGAAGCGCTTCAACCCCACGCGGGTGCGTGAGGGGTACGCGCAGGACGAGGTGGACGACTTCCTGGACGAGGTCGTCGCCGAGCTGCGCCGGCTCAACGCGGAGAACGACGAGCTGCGCTCGCAGTTGCAGCAGTGCCGCGCGCGGGTCGCCGAGCTGTCCGGTGAGGAGGTCCCGGAGGTCCCGATCGCCGCGTCCGACGGTGCCCCACGGGTCGCTGCCGAGGCCGCGGGCGGTGCGGCGGCGGTCGCTGCGGGGCCGTCCCCGGCCGCCGTCGCGGGACCGGCGGGGGCCGATCCCTCCGCCCAGGCCGCCGGTGTGATCGCCCTGGCCCAGCGGGTGCACGACGAGTACGTGCGCGAGGGCGAGCAGCAGCGCGACGCCCTCCTGGCCGCGGCGCGCGAACGCGCCGAGCGGACCGTGACCGAGGCGGAGGCGCAGCGCGACCGCACCCTGGAGGAGCTGCAGGGCCGCCGCCGGCAGCTGGAGGAGGCCATCGCTCAGCTGCACGGGCGGGAGAGCACCTACCGCGAGCACCTGGAGTCCTTCATGACCGCTCAGTTGGAGGAGCTGCGCCGTGCCGGGCGCGTCGTCCCGGACGACGCCGTCGCTCGCTGAGCGCACTGCGCCCCGCCGTGGGGGGGGGGGGGGGGGGGGGGGGGGGGGGGGGGGGGGGGGGGGGGGGGGGGGGGGGGGGGGGGGGGGGGGGGGGGGGGGGGGGGGGGGGGGGGGGGGGGGGGGGGGGGGG
>NZ_JBJLRI010000044.1:0-37506 GCF_050871405.1 Kineococcus esterisolvens | reverse complement strand
CCCCCGGCCCCCGACAGCGGGGCCGGGGGCGCCGGTGCGTGCGGGGCCGTGCGCCCGCGGGTCGTTGACCCGTGCGGGCGGGCTGTGGCAAGCTCGGCGGAAAGCGCATTCCAGCCCGCGAAGGAGCGAGCCCGTGGACCCCCGCCGCCTCAGCCTCAACCAGATCACCGTCAACTCCTGGTCCCTGGAGCAGGCGGTCGCCGGGTGCGAGCGCCACGACATCGGGGCGATCGCCCTGTGGCGCGACAAGATCGCCGCCGCCGGCCTGCCCCGCGCGGCGAGGCTCGTGCGCGACGCCGGTCTGCACGTCAGCTCCGTGTGCCGCGGCGGCATGTTCACCGACCCGGCCGCCGACCCCGCCGGCGTCCTGGACGACAACCGCCGGGCCGTGGAGGAGGCCGCCGAGCTGGGCGCCGACACCCTCGTGCTCGTGTGCGGCGCCCTGCACGACACCGACCTGCCCGGCGCACGCGCCCGCGTGCGCGACGGCATCGCCGCCCTGCTGCCGCACGCCGCCGCCGCCGGCGTGAGGCTCGGCATCGAGCCGCTGCACCCCATGATGATCGGCGTCCGTTCCGTCGTGGTCTCCCTCGCCCAGGCCCTCGACCTCGTCGAGGAGCTCGAGCCCGCCCACCCCGGCCACCTCGGTGTCGTCGTGGACGCCTACCACGTCTGGTGGGACCCGGCGCTGGAGCAGCAGCTGCACCGGGCCACCGGCAAGGTGCTCGGCTACCACGTCTCCGACTGGCTGGCCGGCACGTCGGACCTCCTGACGGACCGCGGCGTCATGGGCGACGGCCTCATGGACCTCCCGCGGCTGTCCCGGCAGGTCGCCGGCACCGGCTACGACGGTCCCGTCGAGGTCGAGGTGCTCTCCACCCGCTGGTGGGGCGAGGACCCCGACGACGTGCTGCGGCTGGTGCGCAAGCGCTTCGAGGAGTGCGTCTGAGCCCTCGCACCCCCGTCGGCCCGCCGCGTCCCACCGGGCGGGCCGACGCCGCGTCGGTCAGGATGGCGCGGGTGTGCGAGTCCCTCCCCACGGAGCAGGTGACCCTCGCGGCGGACGCCGGCGCCGCCCGGCGGGCGCGCCGCTTCCTCGACGACCACTGGTGCGTCGAGCACGCCGCGCTGCTGCGCCCCCAGGCCGAGCTGATCGTCTCCGAGCTGGTGACCAACGCCGTGCTCCACGGCAAGCCCCCGGTGCGGCTGGCGCTGGACTGCGAGGGCGCCGAGGGGGTAACCATCTCCGTCAGCGACGGCGACCCGGGCACCCCCGAGATGCGCAGGGCCTCGCCCGGCGCAGCGCACGGGCGGGGGCTGCAGCTCGTGGACGTCCTCAGCGACGAGTGGGGCGTGAGGACCCGCCCGGGCGGCAAGACGGTCTGGAGCCGCCTGCTGGTCTGAGCGGCCCGCGCGGCCCGCGCCTCACCCCCCGCGAGGAGGTGAGATCTCCCGGATGCTGCTCCACTTGTAGAGCAGGCCGCGGTCGCCCACGCCGTCGCTGCGGAAGTACACGCTGATGTTCGGCTTGCCCGACTCGGACCCGGGACGGTCCGGTGAGGCGGTCAGCGGCATCATCGGGTCGATCCCGGGGGCGCACGCCTCCTCGCCGAACACGCGACCGTCGTCCACCAGTTCGTTGACGAGGCGCCAGCGGCCGCCGCCGGCCCCGCCGGAGGTGTCCAGCCACAGCTCCAGCTTGACGTCGCCGTCCGGGAGGTCGTAGACGACGAACTTGTAGCCGAACCAGACGTCGCGGGGCATGCCGCCGGGCCACAGCACCTTGCTGGACGCCGCTTCGTTCGCGGGGTGCGCCGTCTCCTTCTCGAAGTCCATCAAGCCGTCGTAGCGCATGCGTGCGCCGTAGCCGCGGCTGTCGCAGGGGTGGTCCTCCACGCGACCGGTCACCCCGTGGTTCGAGCGGGCGACCGCGGTCATGCCCGCGTAGGGGACCCCCTCGTCCGAACGGCGCATGAAGTACGCGGTGACCTCGACGTCCCCCCACTGCTCCTGCAGCGACGGGTCGCGGACGTACATGCGCGGGGCGGCGCCGCTGACGGCGAGCTCACCGTCAGCGGCCGCGTAGGACCCCGAACCGTCCGTGGCGAACCACGGGTCCTGCGGGTCCTCGCTGCCGAAGCTGCGCGGTTCGTCCCACGCGGAGTTCCAGCGCATGCCGCCCGGGAGCGTGGGGTAGAGCTCCTGGACACCGCGGTCGGGCGACCACGAGAGGGCCCCGACGAGCAGGAGCACGAGCGCGGCGGGCCCCGCGACCAGAGCTGCCCGGGCTCCACGCACGCCTCACCGTACCGCGTGCGTGGAGCCCGGGCGGGCAGCGAACTACGGCCGCGGGACGGCCAGGGAGGCGCCGACCTTCGCGTTCGCGTCGAGCCACGTGCGGGCCTTGCCGTGGCCGCTGAGCACGATCGACCCCGAGGGCACCCGGATCCCCGGCTTGCTCCGCGAGACGCTGACCACGCGACCGTCGCGGACGACGACCTCGGTGCCGTACTGGTTGGTGCCCGTGCTGGAGCCCGCCTTCGTGTAGGCCACGAGCGAGTCGGCCGTCCGGGAGACGTTGAACCCCTTCAGCGGGTACGTGGCGCCGGTGCTGGAGCGGACGACCAGCGCGCCGTTCGCCGACGGGGTCGCCGGACCTACCGGGGCCACCGGCGCGACGGGGGCCGTCGAGGTGGAGCCGGACTCCGGGAGGTTGCGCGCGTCGTAGATCCTCTTCAGCTCGGCCTGCGTCAGCTTGCGGTCGAAGAACGCCACGCGGCGCAGGCGGCCCACCAGGAAGCCGGTGGACATGTCCCGCGTGCCCAGGCGCACCGGAGCGCGGCCGTTGCCCGGCTTGATGCTGTAGCCCGACATCGGGTCGGAGTCGCGCTGCTGCGCGTTCTTCCACATGGAGATGGTGGACGTGTCCGCCATGCCGGTCACCATGCGCTCGGTCCCGGCGGCGTCCGGGTCCTGGAAGTAGGAGCCCGCCCCGAGGCCGCCCGAGGTGTTGAAGTGGTAGAAGCTGGTCCGGTACTGACGGCTGCTCGCCTCGCCGGTGCCGCCCTTGACGTAGTGGCGGAAGACCCACTCGTGGGAGCCGGCCGAGCCCTTGCCCATCCAGTGCACGTACTCGGAGCCGCCGGCGCCCCGCCAGTCGTCGATCGTGTTGAAGGCGACGATCGTCAGGGCACCCCGGGTGACCACGGAGAAGTCGTCGTGGTCGGGGATCTCGATGTAGCTCTTGCCGTCGAAGCGGGCGTGGGTGCCGAAGGCGACGCTGCCGTGCGCGGTGCCGTCGAGCCCGCCGACCACGTCGCGCGCCTTGCTGGCGCTGTCCAGCGGGTAGTAGTGCTTGAGGCCGGGGATGCTCGTGATGACGGCGCGGAAGTTCGCCGTGCCGGCCGCCGCGGCGTTCGCGGGCGGCGTGCAGGTCAGCGACGCGGTGGCCGCGCCGATCCCCAGGAAGGTCAGGAAGCCGCGGCGCGAGACGTTGGAGGAAGTCGAGAGAAGCTGACCCGAAGTAGTCATGGACTACGTGTCGGGGTGGGCACCTCACGCCTTGAGCGATGTGGGGGACATCGCCCGGGGCCCGGCCGGGCGGGGTCCTCGTCAGGCCCCGCCCGGCCGCCCCGCCCGGATCACGGGGCCGAGGCGTGCGGGGCCGGGGTGGTGACGGCCGCGCCGGCCCCGGCGTCCGGCAGCACCACCTCGCGGGTGTGCCAGCTCGTCGAGCGCAGCTTGGTCAGCGCGGCGTAGGCGGCCGGCCGCAGGATCACCAGGCCGAAGACCGGGTACACGGGGGAGAGCGCCCACTGCTGCAGGCGCTGCACCCACGTGAAGTCCGGCCGGTACACGGCGTAGACGGCCGTCTGCGTCACCGAGCACATCACCCAGTAGAGGATCCCGTACAGCAGCGCCGGGTTCCCGTAGCGCAGCGACAGCGTGATCAGCAGCGTCACCACGACGGGCCACAGGAGGGCGAACACCAGGGGGAACGTGTAGAAGACCACCACGAGCCAGCGCAGGTTGGTCCAGACGAAACCCGTGCCCAGCCACGCCGACTTGGACCAGCGCATGCGCTGGCGGAAAGCACCTTCCCAGGTCGTCGGCAGTTGCGTCTCCACGACCGCCTCGCTGACCCCGACGACCTGCCCCCTCAGGAGCGCGTAGAACGACAGGCGCCTGTCGTCACCGGCCGTTCCCGAGGTGACGTAGTCGTCGAGGTTGTCGTAGATGACGGCGGAGCGGTACAGGGCTATGGCGCCGCTCGTCGGCGACACGATGCCCAGCCAGGAGCGGACCGTGCGGAACAGCAGGCAGCTGGTCACGATGTTGATGTCCGTGAGGCGCGTGAGGAAGTTCACGTTCCAGTTCCGCATGAGGATCATCCCGGTGCACGCCTGCACCCTCTCGTCGCTCATCGCCTCGAGCATGCGTTCCAGCGCGTCGTCGTCCAGCACCGAGTCCGAGTCGACCGTCAGCACGTAGTCCCACTCCCGGGGCGCGAACATCCGCAGCACGTGCGCCTGGGCGTGGCGCTTCCCGGCGTTCGGGGTCCTGTGCCACGTCACGAGCGGGTCGTCGAAGGTCTGGAGCGGGCGGGCCGAGCCGTCGTCCACCACGTGGATCTGGTCCGGGAGGATCGTCTGCCGGAGCAGGGCGCGCACCGCTGCGTGCACGAGGTGGTCCTCCTCGTTGTACACCGGGACGACGCAGAGCACCCTGCCGTGCGCGGCGTTCAGGTGCGAGAAGCTGCGCCAGAACGTCCCGGACAGCAGGAAACAGGTCACCAGGGCGGCGTTGAGCGCGAAGAACACGATGAGGAAGGCGACGTCCATCGACGCCCAGCCGATGTAGCTCCACAGCACGTACGCCAGGAACAGCGCGGGCGAGGCCAGGGCCAGCGCGCGACGGCGCCCCCGCAGCGGCCGGCTCCTGCCGCTGGTCCGCGCCGCGGGCCCCCCCGCGGTCCGGGGCCGCTGCCCCCCGGCGTGCCTGCCGAGACCGGTCCGGGAGCGTCGCTGCGCGGGGAACGACGCGGACGACGGGGAGACGCCGTTCCTGCGGGTGCGGACGTGCCTACCGCGTGCGTTGCGCATAGCGCCTGCTCCTCGTGCCGAACCGGTATGCCGTCAACGTCCCTCCGGCCACCACGAGCCCCGCCGCGATCACGTTCGACTGGCTGATCTCCAGGCCGGCGACCGTGAACGCCACCGCACGCGTGCGCCCGTCGCCGCCCCCGGGGTCGACGAGCCGCTGCAGGGGGGTGCCCACCACGGGACGCAGGTGCCCGCCCGTGACCTCGTCCACCGTGGCGACGCGCGTACCGGGCCCCCGGGTGGCCAGCCACTCGACGAAGGCGGCGAAGTCGCTCGGGCTGATCGCCGTGGTGCCCCGGTCCGGGCAGGTGCAGACGTGGTGCAGCACCAGGGGCACCCACCCGCCGCCCGACTGCTCCGCCTGCACGACGCGTCGTCGCAGGAGCTCGGGGGTCGACGCGGTGTCGCCGGTCCGGATGCGCCACGTGTCCATGGCCGCCGGGTCCTCGGCCTCCGGGCAGGCGCCGCAGTCCTCGGCGGACTCGTGGAGCCCGGAGGAGATCCTCGCGCTGCTGTACCCGCACTCCTGCACCACTCGCCGCACGTCGGCGTTCCACGCGCCGTACGGGAACGCGAAGCTGCGCGGGTCGAAGCCGAGCGCTGCGAGCGTCGCACGGTCGTCGCAGACCTGGTGACGGGCCTCGCTGAGGGGGACCGCCGTGAGGTCCTCGTGGTCCAGGCCGTGCCCGCCGATCTCGTGCCCCTCCGCCGCGATGCCGCTCAGCTGCTCCACGGTGAGGTACGCCGGGTACCCGATGCTCGACGAGTTGACGTAGAAGGTCGCACGCATCCCCTTGTCGGCGAGCATCCGGGCGGCCACCTCCTGGCTCCGCAGCCCGTCGTCGAACGTCAGCGACACCACCGTGTCCCCCGCGGGGAGCGCCCACGGTTCGCCCGTCGGATCGTCCGCCGGCGCTCCGTGCGCCGCGGCGGGCAGGCACACGAGGGCGGCGAACAGCGTGGTGACCAGGACGGTCGCGTGCTCGCGGAACCTCACAGGCGCACGACGTTGCTCGACGCCGGGGCGGCGTTCCGGCAGTCCAGCACCAGGCGCGCCTCCGACACGACCTTCTCGTAGTCGAAGTCGTCGTGATCCGTCACCAGCACCACGAGGTCGAAGTTGGGCAGTGAGGGGATCATCTCCTCCAGGGACAGGACCGGCGTCAGCGACCACCGGTCGACGTGGGGGTCCACCACCGTCACGTCGAGCGCGCGACGCTGCAGCTCGCGGACCACGCCGATCGCAGGGCTCTCGCGGACATCGCCGACGTTCGGCTTGTAGGCGGTACCCAGCACCAGGACGCGGTCCCCGCCGCTGCTGCGGACGAGTTCCACGGCGCGCTCCGCGACCAGGACGGGACGCTCCTCGTTGACCTGCTGCGCCAGTTCCGCGAACCTGAACGGCCGGCCGAGCTCCTCGCGGGCGAGCCACGCGAGATACATGGGATCGATCGGCAGGCAGTGTCCGCCCACGCCGGGGCCGGGTGTCCAGCGGGCCATCGAGTGCCCCTTCGTCATCGACGCCTCCACCACCTCCCAGACGTCGATGTCCAGCAGCCGGCAGAGCTCGGCCATCTCGTTGATGAGGGCGATGTTCGTGTTGGCCTGGATGTTCTCGAAGAGCTTGGTGATCTCCGCGGTGCGGGGGTTGCTCACCGGGACGGTCTGCTCCACGACGGTGTCGTAGAACGCCTCGACGGCGGTGAGCCCCGCTGCGGTGGTGGCGGAGACCAGTTTCGGCGTGTTCACGAGCGTGTGGACCCTGTTCCCCGGGTCGATGCGTTCGGGGGAGAACCCCAGGTGGAAGTCCCGGCCGGCGCTCAGGCCGCTCTCCTCCTCCAGCACCTCCGACAGCAGGCCCTCCGTCGTCCCCGGGTAGGTCGTGCTCTCCAGCACGACCGTGCCGCCTCGCCGGAGGAAGCGGCCCAGCGTGCGACCCGCCGCCTCGACGCAGGAGAGGTCCGGTTCACCGTTGCGCAAGGGGGTCGGCACCACGATGACGCCCACGTCGAAGTGCAGCATGTTCGGCGCCGGTTCCGTGGAGACGTCGAGGCGGCCCCGCGCGAGGACGTCCTGCAGTTCCCCGCTCGTGACGTCCTCCACGTACGTGCGCCCCGCCTGCAGCGCCTCGATCTTCGCGGGGTCCAGGTCGAGGCCGAACACCCGGTGCCCCGCCTGCGCTGCCCGCACGGCCAGCGGCAACCCCACGTACCCCAGACCCACCACCACGACGCGGCTCATGCCGTCGCCACCTCTCGCTCGGCCAGGACGACCTCCATCGGGTCGTCGTAGTCCATGAGCACGGACAGGATCGAGTCCCCCGTCACGGGCTCGTGCGGGGACCAGATCACGGGGATGCCGGCCTCGTCGAACTCGCGGCAGTCGCCCATGTACGCGCGAGCGCCTGTCCCCGACAGGTACGTCGGGTTCCCGTAGGTCTTCAGCACGCTCACCAGGCCCACACTGCCGCCGCCCTCCGTCGGCACGCTGACCGACAGCGGAGTGCGGATGCCGAGGACGTCCCGCACCAGGAGGATCAGTTCCACGTTGAAGTGCCACAGGCGATCCGTCTGGATCGAGAGGATGGTGTCCACCAGCATGGGGCCGTACTTGTCCCAGTTCCTGGATCCGCAGTAGCGGCCACGGATCACCTGGGCCAGGGCCTTCGGCGACTCCGCCGGGTCGATCCGCACCTCGCAGATGGGGGCGTACTTGTGCTTGCCCGTCACGGGCAGCGATGCCCAGGATCCGCGCATCTTCACGCGGCGCTGGTAGCCGCGGTCGACGAACTGGTCGAAGATCTTCAGGTCGAACAAGTCGGCCTTCGCCATCTTGTACCAGAAGCCCGAGTAGGGCAGGAGATCGGCTTGGTGGCTGGCGACGATCACTTTTCCCCCGTTGGAAGTGCAGAAGTTCTCGGCTCGGTGCACGTCGAAGCCGGCAGCGGGACGATTCCGTCGCCGGGGTGGTCCGTTCGGCGTCGCCGTGGCGCCCCCGCGCCGCGGCCCGTTCCTTCAGTCGCCGGTGGTGGTCACCGGATCGTCCTCACCAGGGCGTACTGCTCGGCGAACGTGGTCTGGCGCTGGCTGCCGAGCGAACGCGCGGTGGCCTTCAGCTCGTTGCACGCGTGCGGTCCGGAGGCGACCTGCGACTGGTAGCAGGCGAACGCCTCGGCCTTGCGGTCGACCTGGTCCTCCGTCAGCGACTCGAAGTAGTTCCAGAGCAGGTTCGTCGGGTACAGCGTCAGGTCGTAGGCCGCCACGTCGTAGACCAGCACCGTCGGGGTGAACCAGTGGCGCGTTCCCATCGCCATGCGCGACGCCCTCATGCCCGCCTCGTAGGCGGCCACGTGGTCCTGGTGCAGAGAGGGGAAGGGCAGGTAGATCTCGTCCGGGCGGCAGGTGTCGATGATGCGGTCGATCATCCCGACGAGGGTCGTCATGTCGGCTCCCACGGAGCCGTCGGGCAGGTCCAGGAACCACGAGGCGGGGTATCCGAGGACGTCGCGCGCCTCCTCGAACTCCTTGTGGCGCAAGGGGTCGGGTTGGGCCAGGACCACGACTCCGCAGTCTTCGGCGTACTTGGCGAGCAGTCCCCCGCACCCCAGCACCTCGTCGTCGCAGTGCGGGGCCACCACGAGCTTGCGGATCGGGTTCGCCTGGTCGGAGCTCATCGTGAGGGGTTCCGTTTCTCTTCGGAGGACCCGGCTCCCGGGGGCCGCGCTGCTCCTCGGCGGTGCGGGGTCGAGGTGCCGTCGCCGGCCGGTGGACCCGGCGCCGTACGAGGAGGGTGGTGGGGCGGGAGCCGGGCGAGGGATCTCGTGCGGCGGTCCGGCGGGTGGCGCGGTGCGGCCGCGCGAGTTCGAGACGTTCCTCCGGTCCCCGTCGGGGGGTGGTGGTGCACATCGTCGTGTCGCATCGCGGAGCCCACCTGAAGGTCTGCTGTGGAAGGACTTACGCATTGCTACCACGCAGGACCTGGCTGTGGGGAGGGTGTGGACGAAACGCGAGGCGTCCCGGCGGTTATTTAGCCGCAGGTAGTCAAGTAGTTACGTAGAGTTGCCGAGTGGGGTCTGTCCGGCAGCGCCGTCGCCCCCGCGCCTCAGCCCAGCCGGTCCTCGGTCAGCCCGTCGCGCTCACCGCCGAAGAACCGCTCCAGCACCGCGTCGAACGTCGGCTCCTCGGGGTCGGTGGCCGCGAAGAGCGTCATCGACGAGCGCAGCTTCGCGGCGTCCACCTCCCCCAGGACCGCCACGGGGTCGTCGCCGGGGACGTCCAGCAGGACCCGCGCGCACTCGCGCAGCCGCTGGCCCAGCACCGGGTGCGCCAGGTAGGCCTGCGCCTCCGGCAGCCCCGAGACCGCGAAGCGCCGCGAGGTGGGGCTGCTGCCCAGGCCCGCCACCTGCGGGAACACCCACCACATCCAGTGCGAGCTCTTGCGGCCGGCGCCGAGCTCGGCCAGGGCCCGCTCGTAGGTGCCCTCCTGGGCGTCGACGAAGCGCTGCAGGTCGAAGGGGTCGTCCACCCCTCCACCCTGCACCGCTGCGGCCAGCGGCACCTCCCGGGTGCGGGCACGAGCGCGGCCGGGGTCGTGAGTGCGGGAGGATCGGGGCCGTGAGCCCAGCGCCCGACGTCCAGATCCCCGCCGACCTGCTGCCCGCCGACGGCCGCTTCGGCTCCGGCCCCAGCAAGGTCCGCCCCGAGCAGGTCGACGCACTGGTGCGCGCCGGCCGCACCGTGCTGGGGACCAGCCACCGCCAGGAGCCGGTGAAGTCCCTCGTGCGGCGCGTGCGCGAGGGCGCGGCGCAGCTGTTCTCGTTGCCGGAGGGCTACGAGGTGGTGCTCGGCAACGGCGGCAGCACCACCTTCTGGGACGTCGCCGCCCTGTGCCTGGTGCGTGAACGCTCCCAGCACCTGGTGCTGGGGGAGTTCTCCTCGAAGTTCGCCGCCGTGACCGCCGGCGCGCCGTTCCTGGCCGAGCCGGTCGTCGTGCGCGGTGAGCCCGGCACGCTGCCGCGGCTGGGGCGGGTCGCCGACGGCGTGGACGCGGTCGCCTGGCCGCACAACGAGACCTCCACCGGCGTGGTGGCCCCCGTGCGCCGCCCGGACGGGCCCGCCCCGGCCGAGGGCGGGCCGCTCGTGCTGGTGGACGCCACCTCCGGGGCGGGGGGTCTGGCCGTGGACGTCGCGCAGACCGACGCCTACTACTTCGCGCCGCAGAAGTCCTTCGCCTCCGACGGCGGGCTGTGGATCGCGCTGCTGTCGCCGGCCGCGCTGGAGCGCGCCGAGGAGCTGGGGGCGGGTGGGCGGTGGGTGCCGCCGTCGCTGGACCTGCGCACCGCGGTCGAGAACTCCCGCAAGGACCAGACGTACAACACTCCCGCCGTGGCGACCCTGGTGATGCTCGCCGAGCAGGTGGAGTGGCTGCTGGGGCAGGGGGGGTTGCAGTGGGCTGCGCGGCGCACCGCGGAATCCGCCGCGGTCGTCTACGGCTGGGCCGCGGAGCGGGAGTGGGCCACGCCGTTCGTGGCCGACCCGGCGGCGCGCAGCACCGTCGTCGCCACCGTCGACCTGGACCCCTCGATCGACAGCGTGCAGCTCCAGGAGGTGCTGCGCCGCAACGGCGTCGTGGACGTCTTCCCCTACCGCAGCCTGGGTCGCAACCAGTTGCGCATCGGGTTGTTCCCGGCCGTCGAGCCCGAGGACGTGCGGGCGCTGACCCGGTGCGTGGACCACGTCGCCGAGCGGATCAGGAAAGCCTGACCTACATTCACCTGGCCACGAAGGAATGCCTCACCTAGCTATTTCCGCGAGGCCTCGAGAAAGGCGTTCCTTCGTGGCGGGAAATGCCTCCCGGCGTTATGGTCGAAGGCATGGCGACCGTGAACCTGGACCTGACCCCCATCCACGAGTGCTCCGTCAGCGGGTGCACCTTCAACGCGGACGTGTCCTGCCACGCTCCGACGATCACCGTGGGCGACCACGGCGCGAACCACTGCGGCACCTTCCTGGGGCTGCCCACCAAGCACAAGAACGCCCCCGAGGGCCACGTCGGCGCCTGCCAGCTCGCCGACTGCAAGCACAACTCGGACCTGACGTGCACCGCCCCGGCCATCGACGTCGGCACCTCCGACTCCGGTGGGACGAAGTGCCTCACCTACACCGCGGCCTGATCCGCCCGACCCGCCGCCGGGTCCGCGGCCGGGGCTGAACGCACCGCGTCCAGCTCCGGTGCCAGCGCGGCCGCCAGGGCGGGCTGCACGCCCCACCGCCGGCGCAGCTCGTCGAACTCCGCGAGGTGCTCGGCGCGCGGTGCGGACCCCGTCCGCACCGCGCGCAGCATCGCGTTGCGGGGCGTGTGGGCGGAGTCGATGAACTCCACGACCTCCACCCGGTAGCCCAGCAGTTGCAGCACCAGCGCGCGCAGTGCGTCGGTGAGCACGTCCGCGAACCGCTCGCGCAGGATCGCGTGCCGCACCAGCGGGTCGCGCCCGCCGCCGGCCGCGATCTGCCGCTGCACGTCCCGGTGGCAGCACGGCGCCGCCAGCACCAGCGGCGCGCCCCAGCGCACGGCCCGCGCCAGCGCCTCGTCCGTCGCGGTGTCGCAGGCGTGCAGCGCCAGGACGACGTCCGGGCGCTCGCCCGGCGCGAACGGCTCGGCCGCGGCGATGCTGCCGCGCTCGAAGCCCAGCCCCGCCAGCCCGGCCTCGCCGGCCGCCCGCCTGCTGTTCTCCAGCACGTCCTCGCGCACGTCGACGCCGACGGTGCGCAGCTCGCGGCCGCGCTCGCCGGCCCGCTGCGACAGCCACCGGTGCGCGGCGAACGTCAGGTAGGCGTTGCCGCAGCCGAGGTCCACCGCTCGCACCACCGGGCCGGCCTGCTCGAGCACCCCCGGCGCCAGCGGTGCCAGCTGACGCACGAACGCCTCCACCTGGCGGCGCTTGTCCCCACCGGCGCCCAGCACCCGGAACACCGGGTCGTCGGGGTCCACCAGGCGCTGCTTGGCGCGGTCGTGGGCCTGCGGGCCCGCCGGGGCACCGCCGGCGCGGGCGGCACGGTGGACCTGCGCCTCGCCCTTCTTCGTCACCCGCAGCTGCAGCGTCTCCGTCGCTGTCTCCACGTGCCAGTTGCCGTAGGGCAGGGCGAGCAGGGCGTCCACAGCCTCCGCGGCCTCACCGGCGGGCACGTTGCGCGTGCTGACCACCGGCCCGCTGCGGGAGAGGACCTGCAGGTGCGCCCCGGAGCGCAGCGCCACCGGCCGCACCTCCACGCGTTCGTGCTCGGGCGGCTCCACCCCGCGCCGTCGCCCCGCCGCCACGGCCCGCACGAGGTTCTGCTCGTCCAGCAGCAGCGTGCGGACGTCGGACAGCGCGGCGGCGAGGTCGGTGGGCACGTCCTCCATCCTCCCCCCGCCGCGCAGGTGCCCCGGACCGCTCAGGCGGCTGCGACGTCGCGCTCGTCGCCGCCGTCGGGGGAGCGCACCGGCACCACCCGCAGGTGCGGGGTGCTGCGCAGGGAGCACGTCACCCGCACCTTCGCGCGTCGCAGCACGAGCACCGCCACCGCCACCGCGACGAGGCCGGAGGGGATCGAGCCCACCAGCACCGACCACTCCGCGCCGAAGCGCGTGCCGACCCACCCCACGAACGGGCCGCCGACGACGGTGCCGCCCTGCATCAGCGACATGTACAGCGCCATCACCCGCCCGCGGATGCGCGGCTCGGTGCTCATCTGCACCGTCGCGTTGGCCGCCGTCAGCAGCGTCAGCGACGACAGGCCCAGGAACGGCAGCACCACCAGGTACAGCCAGTAGTTCGGCATGACCGCCGACACCGACGCGATCACGGCGAACGCACCGGCCGCGCCGATCACCAGGCGCCAGCGGGGCCGCTCGCGGCGCGCGGCGATGAGCGCGCCGAGCAGCGAACCGACGGCCAGCGCGGTGCCGGCGACGCCGAACGCGGCGGCGTCCCGCCCGAACTTCACGCTCGTGATGAGCGCCGAGGTGAGCTGGAAGTTCAGCCCGAAGGTGCCCACGACCCCCACGAGGGCGAAGATCGCCATCAGGTCCGGGCGCGCGCGCACGTAGCGCAGCCCCTCGCGCATCCCGCCGGTGCCCTTCGCCGGGCGCTCGCGGCGCACCGGGTGCGCCGGGCGCATCAGGTGCAGGGTCAGCAGCGGCGCCAGGAACGACAGCGCGTTGATCAGGAACACCGGGCCGGTGCCGATCCAGGCGATGAGCAGGCCGGCCAGGCCGGGGCCGATCAGGCGCGCGGAGTTGAACGAGGCGGAGTTCAGCCCGATGGCGTTGGGCAGGTCCTCCGGCGGCACCAGGCTGCTGACGAACGTCTGCCGCACGGGGCCGTCGATCGCCGAGGCGCAGCCCAGCAGCGTCGCCAGGACGTAGACGTGCCACAGCTGCGCGGCGCCGGACAGCACGAGCGCGGCCATCACGAGGCCCAGCACCATCATCGCGGCCTGCGTGGCCATGAGGGTGCGCCGCTGCGGGAAGCGGTCGGCCACCCAGCCGGCCAGGGGCGCCAGCACCAGGATCGGCCCGAACTGCAGCCCGGTGGTGATGCCGCCGGCGGTTCCCGAGCCGTTCGTGAGGACCTGGATGACGAGCCAGTCCTGCGCCACGCGCTGCATCCACGTGCCGGTGTTGCTGACGATGGCACCGGTCGCCCAGAGGCGGTAGTCGCGGTGCCGCAGGGAGCGGAATGTCCGGTTCACTCCGCGACCACCTCGAGCAGCAGCCGCGCGGCGGCCGCCAGGGTGGCGCGCTCCTCGTCGTCCAGGCGGGCCAGGCGCTCGTGCAGCCACGCGGAGCGCCGTGCGCGGGTCTCCTCCACGGCGGTGCGGCCGGCGGTGGTGGGGAAGACGAGGACCTGCCGGCCGTCGTCGGGGTGGCCGGTGCGCTCCACGTAGCCGGCCTCGGCGAGAGCGGCCACGGTGCGCGTCATCGACGGCGGGCGCACGTGCTCCGCCTCGGCGAGCTCGCCGGGGGTGCGCGGTCCGTGCACGTGCAGGTGGGCCAGCACGGAGAGCTGCCCGTCGGTGAGGTCCTCGACGCTCTTCTGCGAGCGCAGGCGCCGGGCGGTGCGCAGCAGGGCGACGCGCAGGTCCACGGCGAGGCGGTCGACGGCGAGGTGGTCGACGGCGTCGCCCTCCACGGTGCTCGGAGGCGGTTCGGGGGTGCTGCTCGTCACCTCGACGAAGTTACTCCTTAGCAGAGGTAATTACCACCAGCAACGAGGTCGCCCCCCCGTTCGGTACCACTCGGCTCTACGTGGCGTTACAGTTCATAACGTTAAGTAGCGTCACAGCACTGGGCGAGGCTGCTCGCCCGAAGAGGGGAGCGGACGCGTGACTGGTTCTCCTGCGACCTCGGCCCGGCGCGCCGGCGGGACCGCCCTGCACGAGGGCACCCCGCGCGCCCGGACCGAGGTGCTGGATGCGGCTCCCGACGTGGAGCCGGACGTCCGCGCCGACCTCACCGCCGCGCTCCTGCGCGCCCACCGGCGCTTCGCCGCCTGCGCCGATCCGGGCGCCCTCGCCGAGGAGCTCGCCGACGAGGTCCAGGACGCCGGGTACGGCCGCGTCCTGCTCCTGGAGGCCGTCGCCCGCTCCCGCCACCGCGAGCTGCAGGTCGTCGCCTCGCGCGGCGAGGGCGTCCCCGCCCCCGGCCGCCGCACCAGCGGCGCGGACCTGGCGGCCACCGCCCCCACCGCCGTCGTCGAGCTCGTCGCCGGCGACCCCCGGGCGCCGCGGGTGGCCGTCTGGGGCGCCCCCACCCCCGGCAGCGCGCCCCTGGACCTGCTCGCCGCCACCGCCGGCGCCGCCTGGCGAGCCGCGCGCGCGGCCGGCGACGCCGAGCGGGCCGCCGCCGAGCTGACCGGTGTGCGGCAGCTGCTGTCCGGCGCCGTGCGCCTGGCCGGCCTCGGCTCCTGGTCCTGGGACCCCGCCACCGACCGCATCACCCTCGACGACCGGTTGCGCGACCTGCTCGGCCTCGACGCCGGCGAGGCCGACCCCCACCTGGCCACCTGGCGCGAGCGCGTCCACCCCGACGACCGCGGCCCCTTCACCGGCGCCCACGACTCCGCCACCCGCGGCAGCGCCTCCGCGCCCTACCCGTTCCGGGTGCGCGCCGCCGACGGCACCGAGCGCACCTTCCTCGGCACCAGCGTCCCCCTGGCCACCGGCCGCCCCGGCGTCGTGCAGGGCCTCGTGCTCGACCTGGCTCCCGGCGACCGCTCCACCGGTGAGCTGGTGCGCCTGGCCCAGTGCGACTCCCTGACGGGCCTGGCCAACCGCACCGTGCTGGACGTGCGCCTCGGGGAGGCCCTGGCCGCCGCCACCCCCGCCTCGGCCGTCGCGCTGGTCCTGCTGGACCTGGACCGCTTCAAGCTCGTCAACGACACGCTCGGGCACCAGATCGGCGACGCGCTGCTGTGCCGCACCGCCGAGCGGCTGCAGGCCGCCGCCCCCGCCGGCTCCACCCTGGCGCGCCTGGGCGGCGACGAGTTCGTCCTCATGGTCCCCGGCGTGGACCGCCCCGAGTCCGCCGCCGCCATGGCCCGCAACGTCATCCGCCGGCTGCGGGCGCCCGTGCTGCTGCCCGGCCTGCCCGAGCCGTTCGTGTGCACCTCCAGCGCCGGCGTCGCCGTCGGCCACGAGGGCACGAGCGACGAGCTGTTCCGCAGCGCCGACATGGCCCTGTACCGGGCCAAGGACGCCGGCCGCGACCGCGTCGCCGTCTACGACTCCGCGATGCGCGAGGACGCCCAGGCGCGCCGCGAGGCCGAGCACAAGGTCCGCCGGGCGCTGCGCACCGACGGCCTGCGCGTGGTGTGGCAGCCCATCGTCGACCTGCGCGACGAGCGGATCGTGGCCGCCGAGGCCCTGGTGCGCCTGCAGGACCCCGTCGAGGGGCTGCTGGAGCCCAAGTCGTTCGTCGACACCGCCGAGGACACCGGCCTCATCGTCGACGTCGACACCTGGGTGCTGGGGGAGGTGCTGCGCCAGCTGTGCGAGTGGCGCGACGACGGCAACGGGCTGCAGGTCTCCTTCAACGTCTCCGGCAAGACGCTGGAGCACCCGGCGTTCGCGCACCGCCTCGCCCACAGCGTGGAGAGCACCGGCGCCACCGGCTCCAGCCTGCTCTGCGAGGTCACCGAGCGCACCCTCATCGACCTGTCCACCTCCACCCGCGCCAGCCTCGGCGAGCTGCGCAGCGTCGGTGCCCGCGTGGGCCTGGACGACTTCGGGACCGGCTACTCGTCGCTGTCCTACCTGGACCGCTTCCCGCTGAGCTTCCTGAAGATCGACATGAGCTTCGTGCGCCCGCTGGGCACCTCCGCGCGCGCCGCGGCCGTCGTGGAGGCGCTCATCGGCCTGGCCCACGCCCACGGCATGCTCGTCACCGCCGAGGGCGTCGAGACCCGTGAGCAGGCGACGATGCTGCGGGAGATGGGCTGCGACCGCGCCCAGGGGTGGCTGTTCGGCAGGCCCGTCGCCGCGGGACTGCTGGCCCTGGGGCGCTGAGCACGAGGAGCTGAGCGGGGGACCTCAGCGCCGCCGGTGCACGTGCGCGGCGTCCGCCTGCTGCACCGGCCGCACCACGACGCGGTCCAGGTCCACGTGCGGCGGGCGCGTCACCGCGAACGCGACCACCTCCGCGACGTCCCCGGCGCTCAGCGGCGTCAGGCCCTCGTACACCTTCGCCGCCGCCTCCTCGCTGCCGAGCCGCACCAGCGAGAACTCCGTCTCCACCATGCCCGGGGCGACCTCCGTGACGCGCACCGGCTCGCCCACCATCTCCTGGCGCATCGTGCGGCACAGCGCGTTCACCGCGTGCTTGACGGCCGTGTACCCGCCGCCGCCCGGGTACGTCTCGAACCCGGCGATCGACCCGAGCACCACCACGTGCCCGTCCCCGCCGCGGCGCAGCGCCGGCAGCAGCGCCTTGTGCACGCGCAGCACGCCCAGCACGTTCGTGTCGTACATCAGGCGCCAGCCCTCGACGTCGCCGTCCTCGACCCGGTCGGTGCCCAGCGCGCCGCCGGCGGAGTGCACCACGACGTCCACCTCCGGGAGCGCCCGTGCCAGCGCCGCCACCGACGCGTCGTCGGTGACGTCCAGCGCCACGGCCCGCCCGCCCACCTCGCGGGCCAGCTCCTCGCAGCGCTCCACCCGGCGCGCGGCGGCGACGGTGTCGAACCCGGCCGCGGCCAGGGCCCGCACGGTGGCGGCGCCGATGCCGCTGCTGGCGCCGGTCACCAGCGCGGTGCGCCGGCGCGGCGAGGGGTCGGTCAGCGCCACGGCGGGAGGCGCGGCGGGGGGGTCGGCGGGGGAGTCGGCGGGGGAGTCGGCCACGGGCACATCCCACCAGACGCCCCCGACCGGCACACTGGTGACGTGCCGCTGTACCTGCCGCCGTCGAAGGCGAAACCCCCGCCGCCGCCGCTGCGCACCGACGACCGCCGGGCCGTGCTCGTCGGCCTGGCCGTGTGGGGCGTGCTGCTCCTCGTCGCGCTCGTGGTGCCCGAGGTGCGCGACACGGGCGAGGGCCGCTGGCTCGGCTCGTGCATCGCCGGCATCGCGCTGGGCCTGGTCGGCCTGGCGCACGTGCACCGCCGCGAGCGCCGCGCGGCCCGCAGGGCCGCGGACGGGGCCCGGGGCCGGGACGGCAGCGCCCGGGGTGCGGCGCAGCGGGGGCCCGGGGCGACCTGACGCCGGGAGCGGGGACCGCCCCCGCGGCGCGGCCGGGGGCACCCCGTGCGACACCGCACCGCGCAGCGTCCCGGGGGCGTCCCCGGGCGCCTCCACGCCCTACCCGGGCAGCTCCTCGGCCAGCAGCCGTGCCCGGGCGTCGGGGTCGCCGGCCAGCAGCTCGGCCACCGCCCGTCGCAGCGGCCAGCGCCCCGCCGCCACCGCCAGCCCCGCGGCCGCGCCGGGCAGGTCGCGCGCCACCACCCCCGCCGGTCCCGGCCCGTCAGCGGGCTCGACCCAGAAGCCCACCGCCCGCCCGTCCACGCGCAGGCCCGGCGCCCGCACCCACACCGGTGGGCAGCCCGGCAGCAGGGCCGAGACCTCCGCCGGGACGGGACGGTCCTGCACAGGACCGGTGTCGACCTCCCCGTCGGCGCGGTCCGACGCCAGGTCCACGTCCAGCAGGTCGGCCACCGCCGCGGCGTGCCGGGCGGGCACCAGCAGGCGCGGGCCCAGGTCGCTGCGCTGCGCCCAGCACGGGTCGTCGGCCACCACGACGTCCCCGGCGGCGACCCGCACCGGCCGCCCCGCCGGGTCCAGCGCCACCAGCGCCTCGGGCGGTGCGCCCGGCGGCAGCTCGCCGGCGTGGGCGGCCAGCAGCGCCCACACCCGCAGCAGGTCCGCCACCGGCACCCGCGCCGGGTCGGCGGCCGCCGCGGCGTCCAGCAGGGGGCCCGCGTCGGCCGGGCCCGCGCAGGCCAGGTCCGCCAGCACCCCCAGCGCCGCGCGCACCGCCGCGGGCAGGGCGCCCGCCCAGCCCGGCGCCGGGGGCAGCCAGCCGGGAGCCGTGCCGTCCGCCGACCGGCTCACCGCGGGCAGCGGCCCGCGGGTGCGCAACCACCAGGCCGCCGGGCCCGGGCGCTGCCGGCCCGCCACCGCCCACGGCCGGGTCAGCGCCGCCGCACCCGCCGGGGTGGCGGCCAGCCCGCCGAGGACGTCCGGCCACCTCGACCCCACGAGGTCCAGGTCGGGCACGGCCCAGGCGTCCTCCACGACCGTGCCCGCCGGCCCCCGCGCTCCCTCGAGCCCCTCGGGGCCCTCGTCGAGGAGGTCCCCCCAGACCTCCCCGGCGTACTCGTCCAGGGCCGTGACGCCGCGCTCGACGGCGTCGTCGACCTCCTGCGGGTCGGTCAGGTCGAGGCCGTGCACGGGGACCGCGACCAGGCCCGCCAGCACCCCCGCGGCCCGCAGCACCGCCGGCCCCCACGCCGCCACCAGGTCCGGGTCCACCTCGCCCACGGCCCGCGGGTCCAGCGCGGCGGCGGCGAGCGTGCCGGGCAGCACCAGCGCGCTCGCGGGCGCCGGCTCGCCGTCGGCGTCGCGCAGCGCCAGGTCGCGCAGCACGGGCACGTCGCGCGCCGCGCGGGCCACGGCGTCCTCGTCCACCGCGCCGCCGGCGCCGGTCACCGCGGCCTCCACGACCGCCAGCACCGCGTCCGCGACGGCGTCGGGGTCGTCGGCGTCCGGGGAGCCGGTCACCGCGGCCGCCAGCGCGGGGTCGGTCAGCAGCGCCCACGCGCCGCCCTCGCGCGCGCCCAGGCGCACCAGCAGCTCGCCCGCCCCGCCGGCCACCGCCCCCGGGTGCGCCACCCGCAACCCGTACCCGGCCAGCAGGCCCGCGGCCTCCGCGTCGAGCGCCTCCGCGGCCGCGGCGTCCAGGACGACGACGCCCCGGGCGCCGTGCACGGTGCGCCCGTCCAGCAGGGGCACCGGCAGACCGGACATCGCCTCGCGCGCAGCGCCGTCGCCGGACAGCGGCAGCAGCGCGGCGAACAGCTCGCGGGCGGTGTCGGGCGGCCCGCCGCCGGGCAGCAGCTCCAGCGCGTCGGCCAGCCCCAGGCGCAGCACACCCAGGTCGGTGAGCAGACGGTCCACGGCGCGAGGGGCCGCCACCAGGCCCGCCAGCGAGGGGGCCAGCGCGGCCAGCAGGCGCGCGTCGTCCGCGCCCGCCCCGCGCAGCGCGACCGCCGACGCCGGCCGCAGCAGCAGCCGGCCGGTGCCCTCCCCGTCCGGCGCCGCCTCCACGGCGGGCAGCAGCGGTGCCTCGCCGGCGCGCCGCAGGACCCGTTCGCGCAGCTCCGCGTCCAGCCGTCCGGCGGGCACCCCGTGCGGCAGCAGGACGAGGGCGTCACCGCCGTCGGCGGCCACCTCCACCAGCAGGTCGCAGTACGCCTCCGCCGCGGCGTCCAGCACCGCGTCGGCGGCCGGGCCCGGCACCACCCGGCGGCGGTCCGGCCCCAGCGGCAGGGTCGCCACCAGCAGCGCCGGCCACGGCAGGTCCTCGTCGGTGGGGGTGGGGGCGCACAGCACCCCGGGGCCCGCGGTGGCGGTGGGCGAGGCGCCGGGGAGGGCGGTGTCGAGGAGGTCCCCGGGCAGCGGGCCCGTGGAGGAAGGGGTGCGCGGCAGCGCCCACGCCAGGTGCCAGGCGGGGCGCTCGCGCTCCTCCACGCCCCGGCCGGCCAGCGCGGCGGGCCCGTGGCGGCCCGAGCGGCGCAGCACCCGCCAGCGCTCCTCCACGTCCCGCAGCACCCGGGCCGGTTCGCCCGGCACCTCCACGACGACCTCGTCGAGGGCCGGCAGCGCCAGCAGGAGCACGTCGTCGGTGGCGGCCAGCAGCCGGTGCGCGAGGTCGCGGGCCGCGGCGTCGCGCAGCGGAAGCTCCACGACGGTGTCGTAGCCGTCGGGCGGCGCCGCGGCCGCCACCGCGAACGGCAGCCGCAGGGCGGGCACGTGGCCGCCACGGCGCTCCAGCTCGGCCCGCAGCCCCGCACCCCGAGGCCCGGCGGCGGCCTCGCGCACCAGGCCGGCGGTCGCGTCGCGGGAGAAGCGCACCGCCCCGGTGGTGGAGGACACCACGGGGGCGTCGGTGACGGCCAGCACCGCCGAGAAGCCCACGCCGAAGCGGCCCACCACGTCGCTGCCGGCGCCGCGCTTGGCGGAGGCGCGCAGGGTCGCCAGGCCCTGGACGCCCGCGGCGTCCAGCGGGGCGCCCGTGTTGGCGGCCAGCAGGCGCCCGGGCCCGCCGGCGGGGTCGTCCACCAGGCGCAGCAGCAGCCGGCCGGTCACCCCGGCGGCCGCGGCGGCGTCGGCGGAGTTCTGCGCCAGCTCCACGACCAGCCGGTCGCGGTAGGCGCCGAGGGCGGCGTCCTCCTCGGCGTTGGCGTCCTCGCGCAGCCGCGCCGGCGAGGCCGCCCAGGCCTCCAGGACCCGCCGGCGCAGCTCCGCGGTGCCGAACGGGTCCGGCGCCGCGGCCGGCGCGGGGCGGTTCAGGGCGCCGGCGCCGGGTCGTCCGCCGGGTCCCCCACCGGGTCGCCCGCCGAACCGCCCGTGCGGTCCGCGGGCTCGTCCGCGGCCTCCGCGAGGTCCAGCACGTCCACCGCGAGGTCGTCCACCAGCGGTGCGCTCGGCGCCTCCTGCTCGGCCTCGACGTCGGTCTCGCTGTGCGCGCCGCAGCCGTGGTCGGCGCTGACGACGCGACCGTCCTCCGGGGACCACTCGTTGGCGCACACGCCGAACACCTGGCGCAGGGAGCCGGCCAGGAGCAGGAAGTACCCGCACGTGGAGCACTGGCCCGCGGCGTTCTCGGCGATCTCGCTGCGCGGGCCGCGGTCGCCCTCGTACCAGCGCGTCGCGGCCTCGTCGCGGCCCAGCGGCGAGAGGACCCGCTCCCGGCCCAGACCCAGCTCGAAGAGCGCCAGCTCGTCGGCCTCGGTCTCGCCGGTGGCCGCGTAACCCTGCTCCAGGTACGGGTCGTCCGCCCTGCGCGGCAGCGTGTCGCGCGGGCCGACGTCGCCGGGCGAGATGCGCTCGGACCACGGCAGCCACTCCGGGGCGCGCAGCGCGTCCTCGCCCGGCAGCAGGCACACCTCGTTGACGGTCACGTTGCGGGCGCGGGACGCGCGCGTCAGCGTCACCGTCCAGCGCCACCCCCGGTACCCCGGCAGCAGGCAGTCGAAGGCGTGGCTGACGAGGCGCTCGGCCTCGGCCGAGGCGCCCAGGTGCTCGCCCACGGTGCCCTCGTCCGCGACCTCCTCGGCCGCGGCGCGGGCCAGGTCCACGGCCGCCGCCGCGGCGGCGTCCAGGACGGGCTTGCGGGTGCGGCGCGGGCGGGCCGCGGTGCTCTCGGCCACGCTCACGCCTCGAGGTCGTCGGCGACGGCCCGCAGGACGGTGGCGATCTTGCGGGCGCCGCCCTTCTCGGGGTAGCGGCCGCGGCGCAGGGAGCTGGAGACGCCGTCGAGCAGCTTGATGAGGTCCTCGACGATGACGACCATGTCCTCGGGCTTCTTGCGGGTGGCGCGCGCCACGGAGTGCACGGGGTCCAGCAGGCGCACGGACAGCGCCTGCGTGCCGCGCTCGCCCTGCACGACGCCGAACTCCACGCGCGCGCCCTTGGCGAGCGTCGTGGCGCCCGCCGGGAGCGCCGAGGCGTGCACGAACACCTCCCCGCCGTCCTCGGCGGCGAGGAAGCCGAAACCCTTGTCGGCGTCGAACCACTTGACCTTGCCAGTCGGCACGGGAACCTTCTCGTGTGAGCGGTGGGCGCGGCCCTCGGCCGCGGCCCGGTGAGCATCGGGTGTCTGCGCGCCCGCGCGCCGCCCTGGGGGGCGCGCCGGCTGCCCCCAGGTTAACGGGGCGCGGGAGCGCCGCCTCCCCGTCGCGCGCCCGCGGCGAGCTCCGCGGCGTGGGGGGCCAGCCAGGCGGGGAAGTCCCGCAGGCCGGCGAGCACCACGTCGGCGCCGGCCCCGCGCAGCGCCGCCGCGTCGTGGGCGCCGGTCGTGACGCCCACGGCCACCGCACCGGCGACCCGCGCGGCGCGCACGTCCCCGGGGTGGTCGCCGACGTAGGCGGTGGCGCCGACCTCGGCCAGCCGCACGCCCTTGGCCTCGGCGAACAGGTCCCCGGCGACGTCCTCGGAGCGCACGGCGCGCTCGAGGCCGGCCGCGGCCAGGACGCGGTGCACGTTCGGGGTGTGCTTGGCGCTGACGACGACGCTGCGCCCGCCGTGGGCGGCCGGCGCCGCCAGGGCGTCCGCCGCGCCGGGGTAGGCCCGCACGCCCGGCACCCCGAGCGAGGGGTAGAGCTCCCTGTAGCGGTCGGCGAGCTCGGCGACCCGTTCGGGGGAGGTGCCGGGGGCCAGGCCGGCGACGATGAGCTCCAGCGGCATGCCCGCGTACGGCCAGGTGTCCTCGGGCGTGACGTGCACGCCGTCCTCGGCGAGGACGGCCCGCAGCGTGGCGGCGATGCCCTCGCTGGAGTCCACGAGCGTCATGTCGAGGTCGAACCCGACCACGGGGACGCCCGCGGGCGCTGCGGGCGAGGGGCGGTGGGCGGGCGCGCGCGAGCCGGTGGCGGCCGGGGAGCTCATGGGACCAGCCTGCCAGGCGCCACCGACACCCCGCCCGGGCGCCGTGATCACCTGGTGGGATGCTGCCGGTGGCCGGTTGCGCGGCCCCGGGGGCTGCGCGAAGGTCGAGCGCGCGGGCGGATCGACGGGTGCTGCCCGTGCCGCGCGAGGACCCACGTGACGGACGAGGAGACGACGAGACGACATGGCCGACTACGCGCTGCCGGACCTCCCCTACGACTACTCCGCGCTCGAGCCCCACATCTCGGGGACGATCATGGAGCTGCACCACGACAAGCACCACCAGGCGTACGTGACCGGGGCCAACACGGCCCTGGAGAAGCTGGCCGCGGCGCGCGACGCCGACGACCTGGCCACCGTGAACCTGCACGAGAAGAACCTGTCCTTCAACCTCGGCGGGCACGTCAACCACTCCGCGTTCTGGCCGAACCTGTCCCCGGACGGCGGCGACAAGCCGACCGGGGACCTGGCCGCCGCGATCGACGAGCACTTCGGCTCGTTCGACAAGTTCCGCGCGCACTTCGCGGCCGTGGCCGCGGGCGTGCAGGGCTCCGGCTGGGCGATCCTGGCGTGGGATTCGGTGGGGCAGAAGCTCATCAACGTCCAGCTGTACGACCAGCAGGGCAACATCGCCCTGGGGCTGGTCCCGATCGTCCTGCTGGACGTGTGGGAGCACGCCTACTACCTGGACTACAAGAACGTCCGCGCCGACTACGTCAAGGCGTGGTGGAACGTCGTGAACTGGGCCGACGCCGCCCAGCGCTTCGAGAAGGCGCGCTCGCAGACGGCCGGTCTCATCGTCCCGTGACGGTGCGCCGACCCGCGCTGACCTGAGCCGACGCGCGAGGGGCGGTCCCCGGTGGGGGCCGCCCCTCGTCGCGTCCGCACCGGGTCCTCACCCCGGCAGGTGCTCGGCGAGCAGCGCCAGGAACGCCCGTGCCGCGGCGGACGAGCCGGCGCCGGCGTGCACGGCGCAGACCCGTCGCACGGGCGCGTCGGCCACCGCCACCACCCGCACCCCCGCGGCGCCCCTGGCCGCCGCCGCGGGCAGCAGGGCGACGCCGACCCCGGCGCGCACCAGGTCCAGCAGGAACGCCGCCGAGGAGCTCTCGACGGCGACCTCGCGCGCCAGGCCCGCCGCCGCGAACGCCTCCTCGCTCTGCCGGCGCCCGCTGGTGCCCGCGGGGAAGTCCACCCCCGGGCGGGTGGCCACGTCCCGCAGCCGCAGGCGCCGCCGGCCGGCCCAGGGGTCGCCGGCGGCGACGACGGCGGTCAGCGGCTCGGTGGTGAGGACCTGCGCGGTCACGCCCGGCAGCGCCTCGCTGAGCGCGGTGCCGGTGAACCCCACGTCGCAGGTGCCGTCGGCGACCCCGGCCAGCGTCCTCGCCGAGCTCTGCTCCAGCACGGTGGCGCGCACCCCGGGGTGCCGCTCGCGCAGGCGCGCCAGCAGGGCGGCCAGGTCCACGTCGGCGAGGGTGGGGATGGTGCCGATGCGCAGCGGGCCCTCGACGGCGCCGGTGGCGGCGGCGACGTCGGTGCGCAGCCGGTCCAGCTCGGCCAGGACCGCGCGGGCCCGGGGCAGCAGCGCCTCGCCGGCGGCGGTCGGCCGCACGCTGCGGCTGGTGCGCTCGAACAGCGCGGTGCCGAGCTCGGCCTCCAGCCGGGCGACCTGGGCGCTGAGCGCCGACTGGGCGATGCCGACCTCGTGCGCGGCGCGGGTGAAGTGCAGGTGCCCGGCGACGGCCAGGACGCAGCGCAGCTGCAGGGGCGTCACCGGCGAGAGGGTAGGCCCTGCCGGTCGAGCCTCGCGCGGGCCGCGGCCGACCCCGGGCAGGACCTCGCCCACCGGCCGGGCGCCACCTCGCGCTGCGGCGGCGCTCGTGGCGACGGCGCCGGTGCCGGGGCGTGCCCCCGGCACCTGCGCCGTCGCCACGAGCAGCGTCAGGCCGCCGTCACTGCGACAGCGTGAACGGTGCCGTGTACTGGTCGACGTTGTCCTCGGTGATGAGGACGCAGTCGAAGGCCTGCTTCTCCTCGGCCACCCCCGTCTCGCCGTTCTTGAGGAAGGCGTCGGCCTGCTTGACGGCCTCCCGGGAGAACTCCACGACCGGCTGCAGCACCGTGTACGAGAGCGTGCCGGCCTTGATGGCGTCGACGGCGTCCGGTGAGCCGTCGAACCCGCCGATCGCCTTCATCTGACCGATCTGGCCGGACTCCTGCAGGGCGGCGATGGCACCCAGCGCCATCTCGTCGTTGCCGGAGATGACGGCGTTGATGCCGGGGTTGGCCTGCAGCATCGCCTGCATCTTGTCGTGGCCCTCGGTGCGGTCCCAGTTGGCGACCTGCTCGGCCACCTCCTGCAGCCCCGGGTACTGCGACAGCACCGTCTGGTAACCGTTGGAGCGGGTGGCCGCGTTGTTGTCGCTGGGTGCGCCGAGCAGCTCCGCGTACTGGGCGTCCTGGCCGACCAGCTGCGCCCACTGCTGAGCGCCCAGCGCGGCGCCCTGGGCGTTGTTGGAGACGAGCTGGGCCTTGGCGATGCCGGTCTCGTTGATCTCGGCGTTGATGAGGAACACCGGGATGCCCGCGGCGTCGGCCTTCTTCACCGCACCGACGGAGCCGTCGGCGTTCGCCGGGTCGAGCAGCAGCGCCACCGACCCGTTGGAGATCGCCGTGTCGACGAGCTGGCTCTCGGTGTTGGTGTCGCCGCGGTGGGCGGACACGGTCGCCGTGTACCCGAGCTCCTCCGCGGCGGCCTTCGCGGCGTCGCCCTCGGCGGCCCAGTACGGGTTCGAGGGGTCGTTGACGATGATCGTGATGAGCCCGCCCTCCGTCGACCCGCCGCTGCCGGCGGTGTCGTCGGAGCCGCCGCAGGCGGTCAGGGCGAGGGCGGCGGCGGTGCCGGCCAGGGTGAGGAGAGATCGGCGCTTCATGGGGTGTTCCCTTCGTGGGGCTTCAGCGGTGGCGGCGGGGTGTGCGGGCGGTGGGAGCGGACGGTGCGGTTCGGCGGGGCTCGGTGGGGCTCGCTGGGGCTCGCTGGGGCTCGGCGTCAGGCGGCCGCGGTCGTCGGCGACTTGGGCGAGGCCGGCGGGGGAGCGGAGGTGCCGCCTCCCGGGGATCCGCCCGATCCGCTGCGAGCTCGGCGCTTCCCCTTGTACTGGACCGAGTTGAGCAGTACGGCCGCGACGATGACGGCGCCGGTGAAGACGGTCTGCCAGTAGACGGAGACCCCCACGATGACGAGGCCGTCGGACAGGAAGCCGATGACGAAGGCGCCGAGCAGGGTGCCGCGGATGTTCCCGCGGCCGCCGGAGAGCGCCGCCCCGCCGATGACGACGGCGGCGATGGCCGTCAGCTCGTAGGTGGTGCCCGCCGTCGGGCCCGCGGAGGTCAGCTGCGAGGTGAGGATCAGCCCGGCGATGGCGGCGGTGATCCCCGAGACCACGTACACCCAGATCTTGACCTTGCGGGTCGGGACGCCCGAGAGTTCCGCGGCGCGCTCGTTGCCGCCGGAGGCGTACAGCCAGCGGCCGAAGACCGAGCGGTTCAGCACGCCCGAGAGCACCAGCGCGATGACGACCATGACGACGACCCCGATCGGCACGGTGGCGATCCGGTTGAAGCCGAGCCAGTCGAAGCCGGTGTTTCCCAGCGCCTCGTCGCCGCCGAAGTCGTTGTAGGTCAGGCCGTTGGTCATGAGGGAGGCCAGGCCGCGGACGGCGTAGAGCGTGCCGAGGGTGGCCACGAACGGGGCGACGTTGAACCGCGCCACCAGGACGCCGTTGACCAGGCCGATCAGCGCTCCCACCCCGATGGAGACGAGGGCGACCACCCACACCGGGGGGAACAGCGTGGAGTCGATGCCGAAGGGCGAGAGGTCGACGCCCTTCATGAGGAAACCGGCGACCATGCCGGCCATGCCGAGCGTCGAGCCGACCGACAGGTCGATGCCGCCGTTGAGGATCACCAGCAGCATGCCCATCGCGAGCAGCGCGTAGATCGCCACGTGCGAGGACATGACGAGCACGTTGGAGACCGTCGGGTAGGCGTTCGGCGCGAGCACCGAGAAGATCACGAAGATGGCGACGAGCGCCAGGAAGGCGCGGCCCTCCAGCAGCAGAGCGCCGATGTCGACGCTGCGGCGGCTGCCCGCTGTGGTGGTGGAACTCATGGGTGGGTCCTTCCTCGGCGACGAGGGTCAGTGCTGGTGAGCGGGCTCAGTGGGTGAGGGCTTCGCCGGAAGCGGCCATGATCTGGTCCTTGCGGACGTCGGGCCCGAACTCCGCGGTGATGCGGCCCCGCGACATCACGACGATGCGGTGCGCGATGGCGAAGCACTCGTTGAGCTCGGACGTGGAGTAGACGACCGCCAGGCCGTCGCGGGCCTTCTCGGCCAGCAGGCGGAACACCTCGCCCTTGGCGCCGATGTCGATGCCGCGGCTCGGTTCGTCGAGCAGGATCACGTCGGGGTGGGTGGCGAGCACCTTGCCGATGACGACCTTCTGCTGGTTGCCGCCGGAGAGGGAGCCGATCGCGGCACCGCCGCCGGCGGTCTTGACGTGGACGCTGCGGATCCCCTCGTCGACGACCGCCTTCTCCCCGCGGCGGGAGACCAGCGCTCCCTTGACGAAGGAGCGCAGGGCCGCCAGCGACAGGTTGGAGCCGACGGTCATGGTCTGCACGAGCCCGTCGCGCTGACGGTCCTCCGGCACCAGGCCGAGGCCCTTCGCGATGCGCTCGGCGATGGTGAGCCCCGCGACGTCCTCGCCCTTGAGCAGCACGCGGCCGCCGGTGATCGGAACCCGGCCGGCGAGCGCCTCCAGCAGTTCGGTGCGCCCGGCGCCCATCAGGCCGTAGATGCAGACCACCTCACCGGCGCGCACCTCCAGGGAGAGGTCGTCGACGACGGAGCGCTCGGGGTTCTCGACGTCCGCGACGCTGACCCCCTCGACCTGCAGCGCCGGAGCGGTGAGCTCGTACCCGGTGGGGGGCGTGCCGAGGTCGTAGGCGTCGCCCACCATCTGCTGCACCACCCACTCCAGGTCGATCTCGGAGCGGTGGGCGGTCGCGGTGATGGAACCGTCGCGCAGCACGACGGCGTAGTCGGTGACCTCGAGCGCCTCCTCCAGGTGGTGGGAGATGTAGACGATCGACACCCCGCGGGACGTGAGGTCGCGGATGACGCCGAAGAGCACCTCGACCTCCGTGGCGCTCAGCGCCGAGGTCGGTTCGTCCATGATGAGGATCCGGGAGTCGACCAGCAGTGCGCGGGCGATCTCCACCAGCTGCTGCTGGCCGACGCGCAGGTCGGCCACGGGCGTCGTGGGGTCGATCTCCTGCCCGAGTTCCTCGAGCACGGCGCGCGCCTGCCGCGTCTCCTCGGCGTAGTCCACGCCGGTCGGAGCGCGCAGTTCGCGGCCCATGAAGAGGTTGTCGCGCACGCTGAGGTTCGGGGCCAGGCTCAGCTCCTGGTGGATGATCGAGATGCCGCGGTCACGGGCGTCGACGGTGCTGGAGAACTCCACCGTCTCGCCGTCGAGCACGACCTGCCCCGAGGTGGGCTGCTCCACGCCGGACAGGATCTTCATGAGGGTCGACTTGCCGGCGCCGTTCTCACCGAACAGCGTGGTGACCCGCCCCTTGTGGATGTCGAACGCCACCCCCTTGAGGGCCTGCGTCGCGCCGTAGGTCTTCACGACGTCGCGGGCGCTGAGGACCACCTCGTCGACGCCCGGACCCCGGGTGCTCGGCGCGCTCACTGCTGGACCTCGACCGCGGTCGGCGTGACGTTCCAGTTCTGCGGGTTGATGAGCGTGACCACGCCCTCGACGGCGATGGTCCGGCCGGTGAGGTCCTGGCCCTCCAGCGGCGCGAGGACCTGCGACTTGACCTGGTCGTTGAGCGCGGCTCCGGCGTCCTGGTACTGGATCTGGTTCTCGAAGTCGTTCAGGGAGACCTCTCCCGAGGCGTCGCGCAGGTCCGTGCCGTTGATGGCGGGACCCAGCTGGACGTGCACGACGTGGCCCTCGGGCATGCCGGGCACCGCCACCACCGGCAGGCCGGTCTGGTCGGGCGCCTCGACCGTCCCGGTGAAGGAGACGGGGACGACGGCGCCGATCCCGGAACTGCTGACCACGCCGTACTGCTGTGCCGCGGTCGGGTCGGCCTGCAGCGCGGTGGCCAGTTCCACGGCGTCGACGGCGTTCTCGCTGACGTAGGAGGCGATCTCGGGGAACTGCTGCTCACCGTAGGTCGCGGCGTCGAAGGCCGTCGGGCCCACCAGCAGTTCGGAGTCGTTGCTGACGACCTTGGTGCTCAGCGCCGCAGCGATGACGACGGCGGCCACCACGGCGGCGGTGACGATGCGGCTGCGGTTCCTCGGGGTCCGGCGTCCCGCCGCTCGTGCGGGCGTGCCCGGTGTCTGAGGGGTTGTCGTCGCGGTGCTCACCGAAGGCTCCTGGGGGTGCTGCGGGGCTGCATGGCGGGGTTCCTCACGGGCGGGTCTGGGGCGGGGCGAGGGTGGGAGGCGCCGGTCGGGGGACCGGTGGTCCGCCGGCCGGCGGTTCGGGTCGGCTGGAGGTCAGCCGGTGGTCCCCCGGTCCTCGGCGCACCACCGCCTGCGTCGTCTCGCCCACCGCGACCCCCTCGTCGTCGTGCGGTGCGTCGTCGCACCGCTGGCAAATCCCGGCGTGCTCGAGGAGCGAGGCCGTTGGCGAGAACCCTAGGGCCACGGCTGCACCGATGTCCAGCACGAGTGTTCACCGTGTTCAGGTGTTCGAAACCCCTGTTCACGAGGGGAAGCGTGCGAGGATCCCGGGCCATGGGCAGCGGTGTCGTCGAGGGCGGGGGCCGCACGCCCTCGCACCTGCTCTACTCGGTCGCCGTCGAGTACTACCTGCAGGCGGCCACGCAGGCGGAGATCGCGTCCCGGCTCGGCACGAGCCGCGCGACCGTCAGCCGCATGCTCGCCGAGGCGCGACGCCGCGGGATCGTCCACATCGACGTCCGCCCGCCCAGCGCCGGTGCCGACGCCGACCTCTCCGAGGCCGTCGCGGACGCCCTCGGGCTCGTCGAGGTGCACCTGTACCCCGACGTCCCCGCCGACGCCGCGAGCGGCGTGCTCAGCAGCGCGCTCTCGGGTCCGCTGGCGGCGGCCCTGGCGACCGCCGACCTCGGGGTGGGCGACGTGCTGCTGGTCTCCAGCGGGAGGATGGCCTACGCGGCCTCGCGCGCTGAGCTGCCGGCCCTGCCGGGGGTGCTCGTGGTGCCGACGGTCGGCGGGCAGCTGGAACCCGAACCCTGGTACCAGACCAACGAGATCGTGCGCGCCTTCGCCGCCGGCGTGAGGGGGAGCCCGGCCTTCCTCTACGCCCCCGCGCTGCCGGGGGAGGCGCTGCACGCGGGCCTGCTGGACGACCCCGGCATGCGGCGGGTGGCCGACGCCTGGGAGGTGGCTCGAGCCGCCGTCCTCGGCGTGGGAGCGCCACCGGCGCAGCGGGTCTCGCTGCCCCGCTTCGTCCCCGCGCAGAGCGCCGCGCTGGATCGCGCGGTGGGGGACCTGTGCTCGCGCTTCTACGACAGGGAGGGCCGCCCGGTCGACTTCCCGGGCAGCGAACGGCTCATCGCCACCCCGCTCGGAGTCCTTCGGCGCATCCCCGTGACCATCGCCGTCGCCAGCGGCCCGGAGAAGGTGGTGAGCCTGCTCGCCGCCGCGCGCGCGGGGTACTTCAACCGCCTCGTCACCGACGTCACCACCGCCGCGATGCTGGTCGCCGCCGCATCCTGATGCCGGCCGCCGGTCGCCGACGCGGTGCCCCGGTCGGCCGGCGCTCGGAGTCCCGTCGTGCGACGGGTGGCGGTGGGAGGAGGGCGGGGTGCGGTGTCGCCGTGGGAGACGGTCGTGGTGGCGCTGGCCGGTGTGGCCGCCGGGGGGATCAACGCCGTCGTCGGCTCAGGCACGCTGGTGACCTTCCCCGCCCTGCTGGCCTCCGGTCTGACGCCGCTGAGCGCGACGATCACCAACTCGCTGGGGCTGGTCCCCGGCAACCTCGCCGGGGCCGTGGGCTACCGGCGCGAACTGCGCGGGCTGGGCCCGCTGGTGCTGCGCCTGCTGCCGGCGTCGGTGCTGGGCGCCCTGACCGGCGCCTACCTGCTGCTGCACCTGCCGGCGGCCGCCTTCGGCGCCGTCGTGCCGGTGCTGGTGGCGCTGGCCGTGGTGCTGGTGGCGACCCAGCCGCTGATCGCCGGCCGGCTCGCCCGCCGGCACGGGGAGGGCCCGCCGGCCGGTTCCTCCGCCGGTTCGGCCCGCGCCGAGGTGCCCACCGGTGCGGGGGAACCGCTCCCGGACGCCCTGACCCGGTGGCGTCTGGCGGGTCTGCTGCTGGGGGCACTCGCCACCGGGACCTACGGCGGCTACTTCGCGGCCAGTCAGGGGGTGCTGCAGATCGGCGTCTTCGGCCTGCTGCTGCGCTTGCCGCTGCAGCGGCTGAACGCGATCAAGAACGTCCTGACCCTGGCGGTCAACGCCGTCGCGGCGGCCGCCTACGTGGTCACGGCCGCCCAGCGCATCGACTGGACGGCGGCCGGGCTGGTCGCGGCCGGCTCCTTCGCCGGGGCCTGGGCGGGGGCGCGGTTCGGGCGACGGCTGCCCGCGGTGGTGCTGCGGGCGGCCGTCGTCGTCCTGGGCGTCGTGTCGCTGCTCGTCCTGGTGCGCTGACCGCGGGCCGGCCCCGCTGCGCCGGCGAGCCGGTCGCCGACGCGCTCACGGCCTCCCCGACCACCTGGAACGGGAACCGGGACGGGACCACCGGGACGAGCCGGCCCGCCCGGGCCCGCCCCCGGCTGCGTGCGTGGTGGCACGCCGGGGACGTCGGCGCGGAGTTGCGCCGTGCCCGGACCCGGCCGCCGCGTGATCGGCGGTCACCGGCGTGCCGGCCGGTGGTGCGCCCCCGCGCCGTTCCATCGCCTTCCGCGATCGCCGGGGTGCCTCTGATCGCTTGGACGCGGGCGACCCGGCGGGAGCAGGCTGGGCGCGTGCTCACCCGACCCCTGCTGCTGCTCATGGCCGTCGCCACCGGCCTGACCGTCGGCGGCAACTACGTCAACCAGCCGCTGCTGGACACCATCGCGACCGGCCTCGGCGTGCCGCAGGGCACCGCCGCCACCCTCGTGACCACCGCCCAGGTCTCCTACGGCCTGGGGCTGCTGCTCGTCGTGCCCCTGGGGGACCTGCTGGAGCGCCGGCGGCTGCTGACCGTGCTGGCGCTGCTGGCCGCGGCCGGGCACGCCCTGTGCGCGCTCGCGCCCTCGTTCGCGGTGCTGGCGGTGGGCACCGCGGCGGCCGGGCTGTTCTCGGTGGCCGCGCAGGTGCTGGTGCCGTTCGCCGCGGAACTGGCCGAGCCGGGGCGGGCCGGCCGGGCGGTGGGCACCGTGATGAGCGGGCTGCTCGTCGGTGCGCTGCTGGCCCGCAGCGTCTCGGGGGTGCTGGCGGACTTGGCCGGCTGGCGCGCGCCGTACGCGGTGGTGGCCGTGGCCCTGGTGGCCCTGGCGCTCGTGCTGCGCCGCCGGCTGCCGGTGAGCGTGCCGGTGCGCGTCGGCGGCTACGCCGCGACGCTGGCCTCCACGGCGGCCCTGGTGCGCGCCGAGCCCCGGCTGCGCACCCGCGCGCTGCTGGGCGCGGCGGGCTTCGCCGGCGTCTCGGTGCTCTTCAGCACGATGACGTTCCTGCTGGCGGGGGAGCGCTTCGGCCTCAGCGACGGCGCCATCGGGCTCATCGCGCTGGTGGGGGCGGGCGCCGCGGTGGCGGCGTCGCTGGCGGGCCGGATGGCCGACGCGGGGCGCACCCAGCTGGCCACGGGGGCCGGCGCGCTGCTGCTGGTGGTGTCCTGGGCGGCGCTGGGCCTGTCCGCCTCCGACGCGGTGACCTCCCTCGTGCTGTTCGTCGCCGGGTTCGCGGTGGCCGACCTGGGGCTGCAGATGGTGCACGTGTCCAACCAGAACGTGGTCTACCCGCTGCGCCCGGACGCCCGCGCGCGGCTGAACTCCGCCTACATGACGACGTACTTCGCCGGTGGCGCGCTCGGCTCGGCCGTCGGGTCGGCGGCCTGGATCGCCGGCGGCTGGGGCGCGGTGACCGCGGCGGGCGGGGGGTTCGCGCTCCTGACGACCGCCCTGTGGCTGGTGGACGCGCGCGTGGAGCGGCGCTCGCGCCCGGCGCGCGGTGCCCTCAGCCCCGCCGGCGCCGCCGTGCCGCGATGACGCCGACCCCGGCCAGCACCGCGACGACGGCCGCGACCACCGCGGCGACCACACCGGTGCCGACGCCGCCGTCCTGCCCGGCGTCGTCCCCGGCGGCCCCGGCGATCGGGTCGGCGTCGCCGTCGGGGGTGGGGGAGGTCTCCGCGGTGGCGGGGTCGCTCGCCGGGGAGGAGGTGACCACGTCCGCGGTCGGGGCGGTGGTCGCGGCCGGTGCGGCGACCGCCGCCTCGGCCGTGAAGCTGAAGGTGCCGGAGATCGGGTGCCCGTCGGAGGACGTCACCCGCCACTGCACCTCGTAGGTGCCCGCGGGGCGCTCGGCGGCCAGGGCCTGGGTCACCGTCTCGTCGACGACCCGCGCCTCACCGGTGGACACGACCCCGGTGGGGCCGGTGACCTGCACCTGGGTGCCCAGGCCCACGGGGGCGGCCGACATGGTCAGCACGACCTGCTCGGGGGCCTGCGCCAGCACGGCGTCGGCGGCCGGGTCGGTGGACACCAGCCGGTCGTGGGCCGAGGCGGCGGGTGCGGTGGCCAGGACGCCGCCGGCGGCGGTGCTCAGGCCCAGCGCGACCGCGGCCGCCGAGCGGGCGGTGCGGTGCGCGGTGGGGGCGGGGGAGGACCTGCGGCGGGTGGCGAGCACCCGCCCACCCTACGAACCGCGCGCGGAGCCGCTACCGCTACCCGGAACTCGTTGCGCCGGGCACCTTGACGCAACGCAGAGCAGCGGCTTGAGTGCACTCCGTCGCCACCTGCGCTCCAGGTGAGGCCGTCCCACCGTTCCCCGCACCTGGAGGCCCCCGTGGTCCCCCCGCACCCCTGCCCGCCCGCGCCCGGCCCCCGCGCCCGCCGGCGCCTGCTGGCCGCCACGACCGGCCTGCTGCTGGCCGCCGCGCCCACCGCGGCCGCCGGCGCCGCCGCGCCGCTCCCGCGGCCCGCCGCGCCCGGCCCCTACGCCGACGGGCGCTACGTCGTCGTCCTGGCCGGCGACCCCGTCGCCGAGGCCGACGGCTCGGCCCCCGGCGAGCCGAGCCTGAAGGCCGCCCCCGGCGGCGGCGTGGACGTCACCCGGCGCGCCGCGCAGGACTACCGCCGCACGCTGCTGGAGACGCAGCAGGACGTCGCCCGCACCGTCGGCGCCAGTCCCGAGCAGCAGTTCACCGTCGCCCTCAACGGCTTCTCCGCGCACCTGAGCGCCGCCCAGGCCCAGGAGCTGTCCGGCACCCCCGGCGTCCTGGCCGTCGCCCGGGACGTCCTGCGCCACCCGGACGCCGCCACCGAGCCCGCCACCGAGCCCGCCACCGAGCCCGCCACCGAGCCCACCACCACCGCCGACCACCTGGGCCTCACCGGCCCGGACGGGGTGTGGAGCGCGCTGGGCGGCGCGGAGCAGGCCGGGCGCGGGGTGGTCGTGGCCGACCTGGACACCGGCCTGTGGCCCGAGCACCCCTCCGTGGCCGGCGAGGCGCTGGGCACCGGCCCCGCCGGGGAGCTCGTGGCGCACCGCACCGCCGACGGGGCGATCACCGTGCCCAAGGCCGACGGCGGCACCTTCACCGGCGCCTGCGAGACCGGCGAGGGCTGGGACGCCGACGACTGCACCACCAAGGTCGTCGGCGCCCGCGCGTTCTCCACCGGTTTCACCGCCGGCGGCGTTCAGCTGGCCGACAGCGAGCCGCCCACCGCCCGCGACACCGACGGGCACGGCACCCACACCGCCACCACCGCCGTCGGCGCCTCCGGCGTGCCGGCCACCGTCGACGGGACCTCCTACGGCGAGACCACCGGGGTGGCGCCGGCCGCCGCCCTGGCCGTCTACAAGGTCTGCTGGACCGCCGCCGACGGCGACGCCGGTTGCGCGACCTCCGACCTGGTCGCCGCCATCGACGCCGCGGTCGCCGACAACGTCGACGTCATCAACTACTCCATCGGCGGCGGTGCCGCCACCGACGTGGTGGACCCGGTGGAGCTGGCGTTCCTGTCCGCCGCCTCGGCGGGGATCTTCGTCTCCGCCTCCGCGGGGAACTCCGGCCCCGGCGCCTCCACGCTGGACCACGCGAGCCCGTGGGTGACCACGGTCGCCGCCGCCAGCTCCGTCCTGCGCGAGGGCACGGTCCGCCTCGGGGACGGCCGCCGGTTCGTCGGCGCCAGCCTGACCCGCGAGCCCCTGCCGAGCACGCCGGTGGTGCCGGCCTCGGCCGTCGCCGCGCGGGGCGCCACGGCCGCCGACGCGCGCAACTGCCTGGAGGGCTCCCTCGACCCGGCGCAGGTGCGGGGCAAGGTCGTCGTCTGCGACCGCGCCGTCACCGCGCGCGTGTCGAAGTCCGCGGAGGTCGAGCGGGCCGGCGGGGTCGGGATGGTCCTGGTCAACCCGACCCCGGACAGCACCGAGGCCGACCAGCACGCCGTGCCCACGGTCCACCTGGACACCGGGGCCGGCGAGGCCGTCGAGGCGTACGCCCACGAGGAGGGCGCCACCGTCGCCTTCGAGCCGGGCAACACCACCGGTGAACGGACCCCGACCCCGCAGGTCGCCGGGTTCTCCTCGCGCGGGCCGACGTTCGTCAACGAGGGCGACGTGCTCAAGCCCGACGTCGCGGCCCCGGGTTCGGGCGTCCTGGCCGGGTACTCGCCCGCGGCCAGCGCCACCGGCGACCTGTTCGCCCCCCAGTCGGGCACCTCCATGGCCGCTCCGCACGTGACGGGCCTGGCGGCGCTGTACTCCACCGCCCACCCCGGGTGGTCCCCCATGGCCGTGAAGTCCGCGCTCATGACGACGGCCCGCGACCTCGTGGACACCGCCGGCGCGCCGGACCGCGACCCGTTCGCCGGTGGTGCCGGGTTCGTCGACCCGGCCCGGATGCTCACCCCCGGCCTGGTCTACGACTCCGGCGCGCTGGACTGGCTGCGCTACCTGGAGGGTTCGGGTGCGGACCTGGGCGCCGGGGTCGGGCCGATCGACCCCAGCGACCTGAACCAGGCGTCCATCGCGGTGGGCGACCTGGCCGGCACCCGCACCGTCACCCGCAGCGTCACCGCCACGACGACGGGCCTGTACCACGCCACCGCCTCGGTGCCCGGGTTCGACGTCACCGTCGCCCCCAGCGTGCTGGTCGTGCGCGCCGGCGACACCAAGCAGTTCCGGGTCACGTTCACCCGCACCGACGCCCCGCTGGAGGGGTGGAGCACCGGCTCGCTCACCTGGCGCGGCGCCGACCGCTCGGTCCGCTCGCCGATCGCCCTGCGCCCCGTGACGGTCGCCGCACCGGCCGAGGTCACCGCCTCCGGCGCCTCCGGCTCGCAGCAGGTCACCGTCACCTCCGGCGTGGCCGGTGAGCTGGACGTCACCGCCGCCGGCCTGGCCGCCGGCAGCACCCGCACCGGGACCACCCCGGCGGGCAAGGAGACGAGGGTGCGCGTGAAGGTGCCCGAGGGCACCGCGCTGTCCCGCTTCGACCTCGTCGCCGACGACCGCGACGCCGACCTGGACCTGACGCTGTACCGGGTCGACGGCGGCCGGCGCGTGCCGGTGGCGAGCTCGGCGAGCACCGCCGCCGACGAGCGCATCACCACGGTCGTCGACCCCGGCACGTACGAGGTGGGCGTCACCACCTACGCCGCGGCACCGGGGCGCAGGACGGCCCGGTACCGGCTGACGACGTTCCAGGTGCCCGCCGCCGGCGGTGCCGGGGAGTTCTCGGTGGACCCCGACCCGGTGCCGGTGCAGCTCGGCCGCGAGGCCACGTTCAGCGTCTCGTGGACCGGCCTGGACCCGGCCCTGCCGCACCTGGGGGCGCTGTTCTACGGCGACGCCCGGGTCCCCACGGTGGTCTCGGTGGGCTGAGCTCGCCCGTCCCCCCACCCGCCGGCCCGCCCGCCGGCACCCCGCCCCCCCCCCCCCCCCCCCCGCAGCCGCGGCGCGCCCGCCCCCCCCCCCCCCCCGCGGGGCCCCCCCTCGCCCGCGAGATGCACGACGTCCTGGCCCACCGCCTGTCCCTGGTGAGCATGCA
>NZ_JBJLRI010000043.1:0-37573 GCF_050871405.1 Kineococcus esterisolvens | reverse complement strand
GCGCGGCCCCCCCCGCGCGGGGGGGGCCGGCGGCGGCCCCCCGCCGGGGCCCCGCCGGGGGCGGGTTGGTGGGGGGGGCGCCGCCCCCCCCCGCCCCCGCCCCCCAGGGCCCCGAAGTCGGGTCCGGCGGTCTCGGGTTCCACGGTCTCCTCGTTCACGACGGGACGGTCACGACGGGACGGTCACGACGGGCACGGTCACGACGGGTACGGTTCCCCGCTCGCCGCCGGGGGGCGCACCCGCCCGACGAAACCGGCCACGGCGAAGATCGTCGCCAGGTAGGGCAGGGCGGACAGGAAGCTGGCGGGCACCGCCGAGCCGTAGGGCAGGACGCCCACGAGGGTCTGCAGGGCCGCGAAGAAGCCGAACAGCAGCGAGGCGGCCACGGCGCCCTTGGGGCTCCAGCGGCCGAAGATGACCGCGGCCAGGGCGATGAAGCCCTTGCCGGCGGACATGTTCTCGGTGAACGGGCCGATGGTGCCCACGGACAGGAACGCCCCGCCGAGACCGGCCACGCCACCGGCGACCACGACGTTGACGTACCGGATGCGCAGCACCTGCACGCCCAGGGTGTCGGCGGCCCGGGGGTGCTCCCCCACCGCGCGGGTGCGCAGTCCCCAGCGGGTGCGGAACAGCACCACCTGCAGCGCCACGATGAGCACGTACATGAGGTAGACGACGACGTTGGCGTCGAACAGCAGCGGCCCCAGCACGGGGACGTCCGAGAGCACCGGCACCGGCAGGGGCTGCAGCACGCCGGGCGAGTTGAAGCGCTGGGTGTCGGACTGCATGAGCGCCTTGTAGGCCCAGCCCGTGAAGCCGAGCGCGGCGGCGTTCAGCACCACGCCGAGGATGACCTGGTTGACGCGGTAGCGGATCGCGAACGCCGCCAGCAGCCACCCGACGAACGCCCCGGACAGCACGGCGCCGACGAGGCCGGCGCCGAGGCTGCCGGCCATCGTGCCGACCAGGGCCGCGGCGAACGCCCCGGTCAGCAGCTGCCCCTCGATGGCGACGTTGACGACGCCGCTGCGCTCGCCGAGGACCCCGGCCAGCGCGCCGAGGATGAGCGGGGTGGCCAGGAACAGCGTCTGGCGCAGCAGCCGCACCAGGTCGATCGAGGAACCCTCCCCGCCGCTCATGGCCCACGCCAGGAACGCCAGGACGAAGGCGACGACCGCGACCCCCGCCACCAGGGGCGTGCGGCGCGAGCGGAACCCGCGGGCGAGCTGGTAGAGCCCCAGCAGGGCCACGAGACCGCCCAGGACGACCGGTGTGGCGGTGCCCGGCAGCGTCAGGTCGGGCAGGTCGACGGCGGCGCCCTCACCGAAGGTGAACGTGGCGTCGCCGGGCCCGGAGCCCAGGCCCCACCCCACGACGGCCACCAGGCCCACCAGCAGCAGCAGCGCACCGGTGACGCCCCGGGCGCGGCGGCCGACCCGCGGTTCGGCGACCGGCCGCGTCACGACGGCCTCCGGCTGCACCTGCGCGCTCACCGGCTCCACCCCCCGGCCAGCTCGGTGCCGACGCCGCTGCCGCCGGCGCGCAGGCGGAAGACCGTCCGCACCAGGGCCGGTGCGGCGATGAACAGGACGATGAGGGCCTGCAGCACGCCGACGAGGTCGACGGGCACGCCGGTGGCCGACTGCATCTGCACCCCGCCGGCGCGCAGGCCCCCGAACAGCAGACCGGCCGCGACCACGCCGTACGGGTTGTTGCGGCCCAGCAGCGCCACGGTGATGGCGTCGAAGCCGATGCTGCCCGCGACGCTTCCGGTGACGCTGCCGCTGACGCCGAGGACCTGCGAGGCGCCGGCCAGGCCGGCCAGGCCCCCGGACAGGGCCATCGCGACGACCTGCAGGCGCCCCACCGCCATCCCGGCGGTGCGGGCGGCCTCGGCGTTGGCGCCCACGGCGCGCAGCCGGAAGCCCAGGCGGGCCCGGGTGAACAGCCAGTGCACCGCGACCGCGGCGAGCAGCGCCAGCACCAGGCCGGCGTGCACGCGCAGCGGGCTGCCCAGCAGCGGCGGCAGGGTGGCGTCGGCGTCGACCTGCTCGGAGATGGCCTGCCCGTAGGGCGGCCGCTGGAACCCGCGGGTGGTGAGCAGGAAGTTCAGCAGGTTGATCGCGACGTAGTTCAGCATGATCGTCGTGATGACCTCGTGGGCACCGGTGCGGGCCTTGAGCCAGCCGACGATCCCGCCCCAGAACGCGCCGCCGAGGAGGCCGCCGGCCAGGGCCACGAGCAGGTGCAGGACCACCGGCAGGTCCCAGGTGAACCCGAGCCAGGCCGCGACGATCGCCCCGAGGACCACCTGCCCCTGCGCGCCGATGTTGAACAGCCCCACGCGGAACGCCAGGGCGACCGCGAGGCCGCCGAGGATCAGCGGGGTGGCGTTGACCAGCGTCTCGGAGATCGGCCCGAGGGCGCCCTTGCCGGACAGGTCCGGGCTGTAGAGCGCGCCCTCGAGCAGCGCGACGTAGGCGTCGCGCACGGCGTACCAGGCGTTGGTGAACGTGTCCCACGGGTAGGTGAAGAAGTAGCCCGCCGCCGCGCGCGTGCCGGCGTCGCCGACGGCGATGAGGACCGCGCCGACGAGCAGGGCGCCGACGACGGCGAAGACGGTGACGAGCAGTTCCCCGCGCGGGCCGGGGCGGCGGCGCGCGGGACTGCCCGCGGGGGGCGTTCCCGGCCTGGCCGGGGCGTCGGTGCTCACGCGGTTCCTCCCTGCGGCTGCGCGCCGGCCATGAGCAGCCCGAGCTGCTCGGAGTCGGCGTCGGGGCCGACCTCCCCGGCGATGCGGCCGCGGTACATGACGACGATGCGGTCCGCGAGGGCGCGCACCTCGTCCAGTTCGGTGGACACGAGCAGGACCGCGGCGCCGCGGTCGCGCTCGGCGACGATCCGCTGGTGGACGAACTCCTGGCTGCCCACGTCGACGCCCCGCGTCGGCTGGGCGACCACGAGCAGCTTCAGCGACCGGGTCATCTCGCGGGCCAGCACGACCTTCTGCTGGTTGCCGCCGGAGAGGGTCGAGACCGCGGCCCGCGGGCTGGAGGTGCGGATGTCGAACTCCGCCACGCGGTCGGCGGCGTTGCGCTCCACCGCGGCGCGGTCGACCGCCGGCCCGGCGGAGAAGCCGGGGGTGTCGACCAGGTCGAGCACGAGGTTCTCGGCGATGCTGAAGGAGGCGACGAGCCCGTCGTGCAGGCGGTCCTCGGGCACGTAGCCGACGCCGCGTTCCAGCACCCGGCGCACGGGCAGGCCGGTGACGTCCTCACCTGCCAGGCGCACCGTGCCGGCGTCGACCGCCTGCAGGCCCACGACGCTGCGGGTCAGCTCGCTCTGGCCGTTGCCGTCGACACCGGCGACGGCCAGCACCTCCCCGGCGCGCACCGTCAGGCTGACGTCGTCCAGCAGCACCGCGCCGGCCGGGTCGGTGACCCGCAGGCCGGACACCTCCAGCACCGGTTCGCCCGGCGCGGCCGGGGCCTTGTCGACGACCAGGCGCACGTCGCGCCCGACCATGAGCGCGGCCAGCTCCTCCGCCGAGGCGCTGGGCTCGGCGCTGCCGACCACGCGGCCGCGGCGGATGACCGTGATGCGGTCGGCCACGGCCTTCACCTCCCGCAGCTTGTGGGTGATGAAGACGATGGAGGTGCCCGAGTCGGCCAGCTCGCGCATGACGCGCATGAGGTCGTCGGTCTCGGCGGGCGTGAGCACGGCGGTGGGCTCGTCGAGGACGAGGACCTTCGCCTCGCGCAGCAGCGCCTTGAGGATCTCCACCCGCTGCTGCACGCCGACGGCGAGGTCGCGCACGAGGGCGTCGGGCGGCACGGCGAGCCCGAACCGCTCGGAGGTCTCCACCACGCGGGCCCGCGCGCGGCGGCGGTCCAGCAGGCCGCCACCGCGGGTCACCTCCGCGCCCAGGACGATGTTCTCGGTCGCGGTGAACCCGGGCACCAGCATGAAGTGCTGGTGCACCATGCCGATGCCGGCGGCCATCGCGTCGCCCGGGGAGGAGAAGTCCACGGGGCGGCCGTCGACGAGGATCTGCCCCTCGTCGGGCGTGTACAGCCCGTACAGCACGTTCATCAGCGTGCTCTTGCCGGCGCCGTTCTCGCCGAGGAGGGCGTGGATCTCGCCCTCGCGGACCGTCAGGTCGATCCCGTCGTTGGCGACGAGAGGCCCGAAGCGCTTGGTGATGCCCCGGAGTTCCAGCTCCACGTGCGCTTCGTCCCCTCGTCGCCGACGTCTGTGCCCGGTGCGCCCGCCGCCGTCAGCCGGCGGTGATGGCGTTCGGGGAGGTGATCTCGATGGAGCCGTCGACGATGCCCTCGCGCACCGCCTCCAGCTCGTCCTTCAGCTCCTGCGGGACGTCGTCCTCGAACTGGTTGAAGCCGGCCAGGCCCACGCCGTCGTTCTCCAGGGTGCCCACGTAGGAACCCGTGGGGGCCTCGCCGTCGGCGGCGGCCAGCACGTACTCCCGCACCGAGTCGGTGAGGTTCTTCGTCACCGAGGAGATGAAGTACTGGCAGTACTGCGCGGCGCTCTCGCAACCGTCGGTGTCCACCCAGATGAGGTTGAGGCCGCCGCCGGCGGCCTCGGCGGCCGCACCGGCGCCCAGGCCCGCCTGGCCGGCGACCGGCATGATGATGTCGGCGCCCTGCCCCGCGAGGGTCTCGGTGATCGAGCGGCCCGCGCCCTGGTCGACGAAGCTGTTGGCGAAGGTGCCGCCGCCGGGGTTGTTCTCGTCCCAGCCCAGGACGCGGACGCTCGTGCCGTTCTGCTGGTTGTAGTGCTGGACGCCCTCCCAGAAGCCGTCCATGAAGATCGTGACCGGCGGGATGGGCAGGCCGCCCCAGGTGCCGACGACGCCCGTCTTCGTCATGCCGGCGGCCAGGTAGCCGCCCAGGAACGCCGCCTCGACGGTGTTGTACTGCAGGCCGTAGACGTTCTCCAGCTCCGAGGCGGAGTCGATCTCGGCGAACGACTGCTCGGGGTTCGCGGAGGCGACCTCCTTCATCGCGTCGGCCATCAGGCCGCCGACGCCGATGATCGTGTCGCAGCCCTGCTGCACCTGGGCCTGGAGGTTCGGCACGTACTGCGTGTCGTCGGCCGAGGGCACGTAGGAGACCTCGACGTCGGGGTTCTCGGCCGCGGCGGCCTCCATGCCGGCCCACGACGACTGGTTGAAGGAGCGGTCGTCCACGCCGCCGGTGTCGAGCACCATGCAGGCCTTGAACGCCTCGCCGCCGCCGGCGGTGCCCTCGGCGGAGGTGTCGGCGGGGCGCTCGCCGCAGGAGGCGAGCAGGAGGGCGGCGGCACCGACGGCCACGGCCGGGGCGAGGCGGGAGAGGGTCTTCACGGGTGGTCCTCCAGGTCGTCCGGCGTGTTCGCCCGGCAGTGCGGGCGCGAGGCGTCGAAGCCAGTTCGACGAGCGCGCGGTCATCGTAGTGCGCAACCTGGCACGTCCCGGCCCACCGGACGGGCAGGTTGCCCGGATCGGGGCCTCGCGAGACCTCAACGGAGCAGCGCGCGGGGTGCCGCGGCCGCGGCCGCGAGCACGCGCACCCCCACCGCCAGGGCCGACTCGTCGGGCGCGTAGTCGCCCCGGTGCAGGTCGTGGTGGGGGCCGCCGGGGGTGCGGGTGCCCAGCCGGAGCATCGCCCCGGGCACGTGGCGCAGGTACCAGGCGAAGTCCTCCCCGCCCAGGGACTGGCGCGTGGGCAGCACCGCCTCGGCGCCCAGCACGGCGCGGGCCGCGTCCTCCAGCACCAGCGTGGCCCGCACGTCGTTGTCCACCGGCGGCACGCCGCGCACCAGGGTCACCTCCGCGCGCACCGCGTAGGGGCGCACCAGGTCGGCCACGACGCCCTCCACGAGCTCGCCGGCGTGCTGCCACGCCTCGGTCTCCATGCAGCGCAGGGTCCCGGTCGCGTACCCCTCGGAGGGCACCGCGTTGGCGGCGTCGCCGGAGTGCACCGCGCCCCAGGTGAGGTTCACCCCCGAGCGGGGGTCCACGCGCCGGGTGAGCACCGCGGGCAGCTGGGTGAGGACCTGCCCGAGGGCGAAGACGAGGTCGCCGGCCAGGTGGGGGCGGGAGGTGTGCCCCCCGGTGCCGGACAGGCGCACGGTCACGTGGTCGGACGCCGACGTGATCGGCCCGGCCTTCAGCCCGACGGTGCCGGCGTCCAGGCTGGGGTCGCAGTGCAGGCCGTAGAGGGCACCCACGCCCTCCAGGACCCCCGCCCCGACGAGGTCCAGCGCGCCGCCGGGCATGACCTCCTCGGCGGGCTGGAACAGCAGCCGCACCCGGTGGCCCAGCGCGCCCGCCCGGTGCAGGCCGGCCAGCACCAGGCCGGCACCGGCGACCGTCGCCGTGTGCACGTCGTGGCCGCAGGCGTGCGCGACCCCGGGGACCGTGGAGGCGAAGGGCAGGCCGGTGCTCTCCTCCAGCGGCAGGGCGTCCAGGTCGGCGCGCAGGGCCACCGCGGGACCGCCGGCGGGGCCGACCTCGGCGACCAGGCCGGTGCCGGGCAGCAGCCGCACCTGCAGCCCCGCGGTGGTGAGCAGGCCGGCCACGGCCGCGGTGGTGCGGTGCTCGGCCCGGGCCAGCTCGGGGTGGGCGTGCACGTCCCGGCGCAGCGCCACCACGCGCGGCAGCTGGTCGGCGGCGAGGCGCTCGAGGAGCTCGAAGAGCTCCGGGGAGGGCCCGCCGGCCGCCGCGGGGCGGGCGGTGGCGGTGTCGTTCCCCGTGTCGCTGCTCATGGGCCCCTCACGCTACCGCCGCCGGGGGCCCCGCACCCCCGGCGACCGCCCGGTCAGACCACCGAGTCCAGCCCGGCGTCCTTCGCCCGCTGCACGAGCTTCTTGACCTCCTGGGCCCGGGCGCGGGTGGTCACCAGCAGCGCGTCGGGGGTGTCCACGACCACGAGGTCGTCCACGCCCAGCAGGGCCACGACGCGGCCGTTGGCCGGCACGACCAGGCCCCCGGCGACCTGCTCGGTGATGACCAGGTCGGCGTCGCCGAGCACGCGCGGCTCGTCGACCTCGGCGGGCAGCAGCTCGGCCAGGGAGGAGAAGTCGCCGACGTCGTCCCAGCCGAAGGTGGCCGGCACGACGGCGACGCGGCCCGCCTCGGCGGCCGGCTCGGCCACCGCGTGGTCGATGGCGATGGACGGCAGGGCCGGCCACTGCTCGGCCAGCACCGCGTCGCGGCGCGGGGTGTCCCAGGCGTCGGCGATGCGCTGCAGCCCCGCGTGCAGGGCCGGGGCGTGCTCGCCCAGCAGCTCCAGCAGCACGTCGGCGCGCGCGACGAACATGCCGCCGTTCCAGCGGTAGTCGCCGGTGGAGAGGTACGCCGAGGCGGTGCGCGCGTCCGGCTTCTCCTTGAACTGCAGGACCCGGCGGGCGTTGGGCGCCCCCTGCAGGCGCAGCCTCTTGCCCAGGCGGATGTAGCCGAAGCCGGTGGCCGGGTGCGAGGGCGCGATCCCGATGGTGACGACGAAGCCGCGGCGGGCGGTGACCACCGCCTCCTCGACGGAGGACTCGAAGTCGTCGCGGCCGGAGATGTTGTGGTCGGCGGCGAAGGAGCCGAGCACGGCGTCCGGGTCGCGGCGCACCAGGACCGCGGCGGCCAGCCCGATCGCGGCGGCGGAGTCGCGCTGGCACGGCTCGCGCAGGATGTTCTCCGCCGGCAGCTCCGGCAGCTGCGCGCTCACCGCGTCGGCGTGCGAGCGCCCGGTCACCACCAGGGTGCGGCTCGCCTCGGTCAGCGGCAGCAGCCGGTCCCAGGTGGACTGCAGCAGGGTGCGGCCGCGGCCGGTGAGGTCCAGCAGGAACTTGGGGCGGTGGCTGCGCGACAGCGGCCACAGGCGGGTGCCGGCACCGCCGGCGGGCACCACGGCGTGGAAGTCCGACAGGTCGATCTGCGCGTCCTCGAGGTCGTCCTCCGACCACGCCGGCGCCCAGGGCCCCCGCACCCCCGCCGTCCCCGACCCCGCCGCACCCGCACCCGCCGTCCCGCCCTGTACCTGCACGCCTGGCCTCCCCCTCGCTCGGTCGACGGGGCGAACCTACCGGCGCGGCCCCGGCCCGGGGAGGGGTCGGCGCACGAGTGATCAGGGGCTAGGGTGAGGTGAGGCTCACCTGTTCGGACCACGGGCGCCGCCGCCCGTGAGTCCTTCGTCACAAAACCTCCGCACCGGCCTCCGCGGCGCGATCGGCCGACCCCGCGCGCCTACGATGGATCCCGGACGCCGCCACCCGTGCGCCGGAGCCCGGGGGAACCGGCGTCGGACGAACCCGAGGAGGACGCCGGTGGCCACGAGCCTCACCCCGCCATCGCAGGGGAAGAAGGGCGGGCTCAAGCCCGCAGGCACGCTGTACCGCGGACGCGAAGGCATGTGGTCGTGGGTGATGCACCGCATCTCCGGCGTCCTGATCTTCTTCTTCCTCTTCGTGCACGTGCTGGACACCGCCACCGTGCGCGTGTCGCCCGAGGTGTACGACGCGGTGATCAACCAGTACAAGAACCCGGTCATGGGCCTCGGCGAAGCCGGTCTCGTGGGCGCCGTGGTGTTCCACGCCCTCAACGGCGTGCGGATCATCCTGGTCGACTTCTGGCACAAGGGCACCCAGCACCAGCGCAAGCTGTTCTGGGGCGTCGTCGTCCTGTGGTTCGCCCTGATGGTGCCCTTCCTCGTCCGCCACCTGACCAACGTCTTCTCCCACTGAGGCGGCCCTGATGAGCGCACCCGAGCAGACCCCCGGCGGCAGCTACGCGCCCGCCCTGGAGACCCCCCGCTCCCCGTACCAGCGCAGCCGCTCCACGCGCCCGAACTGGGAGCTGCACGGCTGGCTGTTCATGCGGATGTCCGGCCTGGCGCTGATCGTCCTGGTGTTCGGCCACCTGTTCATCAACCTCGTCCAGGGCGAGGGCATCCACCAGGTCGACTGGGGCTTCGTGGCCGGCAAGTGGTCCAGCCCGTTCTGGCAGACGTGGGACCTGCTGATGCTGTGGCTGGCGCAGCTGCACGGCACCAACGGCGTGCGCACGGTCATCAACGACTACGCCGAGCGCGACGCCACGCGCTTCTGGCTGAAGATGGCGCTGTACCTGGCCACGGTGATCGTCCTGGTCGTCGGCACCCTCGTCATCTTCACCTTCGACCCCTGCGCGGACCCCACGCGGAACTTCGACTTCTGCTCGGCCCGCTGAGCGGCCACCACCGAGCACTCACGGGAGGCAGTTGTGCAGACGCACCAGTTCGACGTGGTCATCGTCGGCGCCGGAGGGGCGGGCATGCGCGCCGCGCTGGAGTCCGGCCAGCGGGCCCGCACGGCCGTGCTCACCAAGCTCTACCCGACGCGCTCGCACACCGGTGCGGCCCAGGGCGGCATGTGCGCCGCCCTGGCGAACGTCGAGGAGGACAACTGGGAGTGGCACACCTTCGACACCGTCAAGGGCGGTGACTACCTCGTCGACCAGGACGCCGCCGAGGTGATGTGCAAGGAGGCCATCGACGCGGTCCTCGACCTCGAGAAGATGGGCCTGCCGTTCAACCGCACCCCCGAGGGCCGGATCGACCAGCGCCGGTTCGGCGGCCACACCCGCGACCACGGCAAGGCGCCCGTCCGCCGGTCCTGCTTCGCCGCGGACCGCACCGGCCACATGATCCTGCAGACCCTCTACCAGCAGTGCGTCAAGCACGAGGTGGAGTTCTTCAACGAGTTCTACGTCCTGGACCTGCTGATGGTGCCGGCCGGCGAGGCGCTCACCGGTGACGAGATCGAGGGTGCCGTCGGCCAGCCGGCCGCGCAGACCCCGCCGTCGATCGGCGTGCCCGGCGACAAGCGCGTGGCCGGTGTCGTGGCCTACGAGCTGTCCACCGGCGAGATCCACGTCTTCCAGGCGAAGTCCGTCGTCCTGGCCACCGGTGGCGCGGGCAAGGTCTTCAAGACGACCTCCAACGCGCACACCCTCACCGGTGACGGCATGGGCATCGCCTACCGCCGCGGCATCCCGCTCGAGGACATGGAGTTCTTCCAGTTCCACCCGACCGGTCTGGCGGGCCTGGGCATCCTGCTGTCCGAGGCCGCCCGCGGTGAGGGCGGGATCCTGCGCAACGCCGACGGCGAGCGGTTCATGGAGCGCTACGCGCCCACCATCAAGGACCTCGCGCCGCGCGACATCGTCGCCCGCTCGATGGCCAACGAGGTGCGCGAGGGCCGCGGGGCCGGGCCGAACAAGGACTACGTCCTGCTCGACCTGACCCACCTGGAGCCGGCGCACATCGACGCCAAGCTGCCGGACATCACCGAGTTCGCGCGCACCTACCTGGGCGTGGAGCCGTACACCGAGCCGGTGCCGGTGTACCCGACCGCGCACTACGCGATGGGCGGCGTGCCGACGAACGTCGAGGCCGAGGTCCTCTCGGACAACACCCACGTCGTGCCCGGCCTGTACGCCGCGGGCGAGGTGGCGTGCGTGTCCGTGCACGGCTCGAACCGCCTGGGCACCAACTCGCTGCTGGACATCAACGTCTTCGGGCGGCGCGCGGGCATCGCCGCCGCGGAGTACGCGAAGAAGGCGCAGTGGGTCGCGCTGCCCGAGCAGCCGGAGGCCGCCGTCGTGGCGCAGCTGACCGAGCTGCGCGACCGCCCCGCCGGCACCGAGCGGATCGCCGCGATCCGCGCGGAGCTGCAGGAGACGATGGACGCCAACGCCCAGGTGTTCCGCACCGAGGCCACGCTCAAGCAGGCGCTCACCGACATCGAGCGGCTGCGGGAGCGCTACGCGCGCGCCGCGGTCCAGGACAAGGGCAAGCGCTACAACCTGGACCTGCTGGAGGCGCTGGAGCTCGGGTTCCTCCTGGACCTCGCCGAGGTGATGTGCCTGGGCGCCCTGGAGCGCAAGGAGTCCCGCGGCGGCCACTTCCGCGAGGACTACCCCAACCGCGACGACGTCAACTTCATGCGGCACACGATGGTGTACCGCGAGACCGGCGCCGACGGGAAGCACACGATGCGCCTGGACTTCAAGCCCGTCGTCCAGACGCGCTACCAGCCGATGGAGCGCAAGTACTGATGTCCGACTTCGAGACCACCCCGCGCGAGACCAGCGGCACGGCCGGCTCCGCCAAGTCCGCCCAGGCCGCCTCCGAGCACGACGGCGGCGCGCAGCCCCGCGAGGGCGGCAACATCGGCGGCACCGGCGAGGTGCCCAGCTTCGAGGTGACGCTGAAGATCCGCCGCTACGACCCGGAGCGCGACTCCGAGCCGCGGTGGGAGGAGCACCGCCTCACCATGTACGGCACGGACCGCGTGCTGGACGCGCTGCACAAGGTGAAGTGGGAGGTGGACGGCTCCCTGACGTTCCGCCGCTCGTGCGCGCACGGCGTCTGCGGCTCGGACGCGATGCGCATCAACGGCGTGAACCGGCTCGCGTGCAAGGTCCTGCTGAAGGACCTGAACCTCGACAAGCCCATCACCGTCGAGCCCATCAAGGGCCTGCCGGTGGAGAAGGACCTGCTCGTGGACATGGAGCCGTTCTTCGCCTCCTACCGCGAGGTGATGCCGTTCCTCATCACCAAGGGCGCGGAGCCGACCCGCGAGCGCGTGCAGTCCCAGGTCGACCGCGAGCGCTTCGACGACACCACCAAGTGCATCCTGTGCGCGGCCTGCACGTCGAGCTGCCCGGTGTTCTGGACCGACGGGCAGTACTTCGGCCCGGCGGCCATCGTCAACGCGCACCGGTTCATCTTCGACAGCCGTGACGCCGGCTCCGACCTGCGCCTGGAGATCCTCAACGACAAGGAGGGCGTGTGGCGCTGCCGCACGACCTTCAACTGCTCCGAGGCGTGCCCGCGCGGCATCCAGGTCACCAAGGCGATCGCCGAGGTCAAGCAGGCCATCATCGCCCGCAAGTTCTGAGCAGGCCCCCGCCCGGCGCCCCCGCGAAGGCCCGTCCCGCTCACGGAGCGGGGCGGGCCTTCGCGCGTTCCCCCCGCAGGGGTCAGGATGGGCGTCGTGCGCCACCAGGACCGATACCTGCAGATCAGCCGAGTCCTGTACCGGCACGGGCTGGGCTACTTCGTCCACGCCCTGGGCCTGGAGCGGTGGGTGCGCGCCGAACGGGTCGTGGCGCGCTCCCGCCCGGACGAACCGCACACCGTGGCGGTGCACGTGCGCCTGGTGCTGGAGGAGCTGGGCCCCACGGCCGTGAAGCTGGGGCAGATCCTGTCCACGCGACCGGACCTGCTGAGCCCGGCGTTCCAGCGGGAGCTGGAGAAGCTGCAGGACCGGGCCTCGGCCGTGCCCGTCGAGACGGTCCGCGCCGCGGTGCGCGAGGAGCTCGGCGCAGACCCCGAGACGGTGTTCGCGCGCTTCGACCCGGTGCCGCTGGCCAGCGCCTCCATCGGCCAGGCGCACGCGGCCACCCTGGACGACGGCACCGAGGTCGTGGTCAAGGTGCGCCGGCCGGGAGTGGTGGAGGAGGTGGAGGCGGACCTGGAGATCCTGCGGGCGCTCGCGGCGCGCGCGTCGCAGCGGTGGTCCGCGGCGGCCGATTACGACGTGGTGGGGCTGACCGGCGACTTCGCCGACACCCTGCGCGCGGAGCTGGACTACCTGCAGGAGGGCCAGAACGCCGAGCGCTTCGCCCGCAACTTCCGCGGCGACCCCGACATCCACGTCCCGCGGGTGCACTGGGACACCACCACCTCGCGGGTCATCACCCTCGAACGGCTGCGTGGCACGAAGATCAGCGACCTGCAGGCCCTGGACGAGGCCGGCGTCGACCGCAGCGCCCTGGCCGCGCGCGCCACCCGGCTGATGGCCGACATGGTCTTCGAGCACGGCTTCTTCCACGCCGACCCGCACCCGGGCAACTTCCTCATCGAACCCGGTGGGCGCATCGGCCTGCTCGACTACGGCATGGTCGGGGAGGTCGACGAGCGCACCCGCCGGCACCTGGCGGCGCTGATGGCGGCGTTCGAGCGCCGCGACCCCGCGCGCATCGCGGCGGCCTTCGCCGACATCGGCATCACCAAGCAGCGCGTGGACCGGGTGCGGCTGACCGCGGACGCCGGGTACCTGCTCAGCCGCTACGAGGGCCTGCCGCTGGGCAAGGTGCGCATCGGCGACATCGTTCGCGACGTCCTGGAGATCCTGCGCCGGCACCACCTGGCCCTGCCCCGGAACCTCGCGCTGGTCGTGAAGATGATCGTGATGACCGAGGGGCTGGGCTCGACCCTGGACCCCGACTTCCAGATCGGGAGCGTCCTGAGCCCGTACGCGCGCCGGCTGGTGCTGGGGCACGTGGACCCGGTGGCGATCGCCCGGCGGCTGCGCCAGGCGGGCCTGGACGCCGCGACGCTGGGCGTGGAGCTGCCCGGGCAGCTGGGCCGTCTCCTGGACGTCCTGGACCGCGACGGGGTGTCGGTGTCGGTGCGCACCGATGAGCTGGACCCGCTGGTCGCGCGGGTCGAGCGGATCGGCAACCGGCTGGTGGTGGCGCTCGTGACCGCCGCGGGCATCGAGGCGCTGGCGGTGCTGGCCTCCTCCGACCCGCAGCGCCTGAAGCCGCACGAGACGAAGGTGGCCGCGGTGGGGGCGGTGGCGGTCGGCTCGCTGACCGCGTACCTGGGGTGGACGGCGCGCGGTCGGCGGAGGCGCCGGTGAGGCCGGACGGCGGCACCGTCCTGTCCGGCGTGGGTGTGCGCTTCGGGGACCGGGAGGTGCTGCGCGGGGTGGACCTGCGCGTCGACCCCGGCGAGCTGCTGGCGGTCGTGGGCCCCTCGGGGGCGGGCAAGTCCACGCTGCTGCAGGTGCTGGCGGGCCTGCGCACCCCCGACACCGGCACCGTGCGGCGTCCCGGCGGCGACGGCGCGGGTGCCGCCGGCAGCACCGGGCTGGTCGCACAGCACGCCCACCTGCTGCCCTGGCGCAGCGTCGCCGGCAACGTGGCGCTCGGTCTGGACTACCGCCGCAACGGGGGGCGCTGGCCGGCCCGCAGGCCCGGTGCCGCGGAGCGGGTGGCGCAGGTGCTCGCCGAGCTGGGCATCGCCGACCTCGCCGGCCGGCGACCCGGCCAGCTCTCCGGTGGTCAGGCCCAGCGGGTCGCGCTCGCCCGGGCCGTGGTCACCGGCCCCTCGCTGCTGCTGCTGGACGAGCCGTTCGGCGCCCTGGACCCGCTGACCCGCGCCGAGCTGCAGGACTGGCTGGGCTCGGTGCGCTCGCGGCTGGGCACCGCGGTGGTCCTGGTGACGCACGACCTGGACGAGGCCCTGCTGCTCGGGGACCGGGTGGCGCTGCTGAGCCGCCCCGGCCCGCTGGACGTCGTGGTCAGCCCCGTGCGGGACCGGGCCGGCCTGGCCGACGGCACCGCCCGGCGTGCGCTCCTCGAGCGCTTCCCCGACGGCCGGGCCGTGCAGGACCTCACGGGCACCGGAGGCACCGGTGCGACCGGCGGCACGTCCTCCGTCGCCACGCCCGGCGCGACCGCGGCGCAGCGGGCCGCCGGCCGCCGGCAGCTGCTGCGCGCCGGCGCGGCCGCGACGCTGCTCGCCGCGCCGTTCGCCGCGCAGCTGCTCACCCGCTCCTCCGGTCCCGCGCGCGCCGCCGGCGCCACCGCCGTGCCCGGCGGGCCCCTGCGCACGGGTTACCTGCCGATCACCGACGCCGCTCCCCTGCTCGTGGCGCACGCCGACGGCGAACTCGCCGCCCAGGGCCTGACGGCCCCGCGACCGGTGATGTTCCGCTCCTGGCCCGACCTGGCGGAGGCCCTGCAGGCCGGCGCGGTCGACGTGGTGCACGTGCTCATGCCGCTGGCCGTGCAGCTGCGCTACGCCTCCGGGGTGCCGGTGCGCGTGCTGATGTGGAACCACGTCAACGGGTCGGCGCTGACGGTGGCCCCCGACGTCGGCGACGTCGCCGACCTGGCCGGGCGCACCGTCGCGGTCCCGTTCTGGTGGTCGATCCACAACGTGGTGGTGCAGCAGCTGCTGCGCGCCGCGGGCCTGCGCCCGGTGCTCCACGGTGCGCCGTCCGCGGCGGAGGGCACCGTGAAGCTGGTCCTCATGGCCCCCTCGGACATGCCCCCGGCGCTGGCCGCCGGCGAGGTGGCGGGGTTCACCGTCGCGGAGCCGTTCAACGCCGCGGCGGAGGTGCAGGGCGTGGGCCGGGTCCTGCGCTTCACCGGGGACGCCTGGAAGGACCACGCCTGCTGCGTGACGGTGGTGCACCAGCGCCTGCTGGACGAGCGCCCCGAGGCCGCGGACGCCGCGGTGCGCGGCCTGGTCGCGGCGCAGCGCGCCCTGCGCGCCGACGGCGAGCGCGGTGCGCGGCTGATGTCGGAGGGCGGCTACCTGCCGCAGCCCCTGCCGGCGGTGCTGCGCACCTTCTCCGGCGAGCCGGGCGAGGAGTACGTGCGCACCGGCGCGGTGCGGCACCCGTCGTGGCACCAGCAGCGGATCGGCTTCCAGCCGTACCCGCACCCCTCCTACACCGCCGAGCTGGTGCGGGCGATGGGGACGACCGACGTGGTCGGCGACACGGCCTGGCTGGCGGCGCTGGACCCGCACCGCGTGCACGCGGACCTGGTGGACGACGGGCCGGTGCTGCGGGCCGTCGGCGGCGCTGCGGGCCTGGCGGCGTTCGGCACCACCGCGCAGCGCACCGAGGTGGTCGCGCCGTGAGCGGCGCGGTGGAGCGGTGGTGGCCGCGCGCGGCGGCGCTGGGGGCCGTGCTCGGCGCGTGGTGGCTGGTGTGCGACGTGCTCGCCGCCGGCAACCCGGTGCTCTCGCGGATGGGTCCGTGGTCGACGGCCACGGCCCTGGTGGAGCTGCTGGGGCGGCGCTCCACGGCGCTGGACGTGGCCGCGAGCCTGCGCCGCCTGCTGCTGGGCCTGCTGCTGGCCACCGCCGCGGGCGTCCCGCTGGGTCTGCTGCTGGGGTCGCGGCGCCGCCTGGAGCAGGCCACGGCACCGGTGGTGGCGGTCCTGCGGATGACGTCCCCGCTGGCGTGGGCGCCGCTGGCGGTGGTGCTCCTCGGGGTCGGCGACGCCCCGGTCACGGCCCTGGTCGCCGTCGCGGCCCTGTGGCCGGTGGCGCTGGGCACCGCCCACGCCGTGCGCACGCTGGACCCCGCGCTGCTCGCCGTGGCGCGCTCCCTGGGCGCGAACCGCGCCGAGACGCTCGGCACGGTGGTCCTGCCCGCGCTGCGCCCGCACGTGCTGAGCGCGCTGCGCCTCGCCCTCGGCATCGGGTGGGTGGTGCTGGTGCCGGCGGAGATGCTGGGGGTCGACTCCGGCCTGGGCTTCGCGGTCCTGAACGCCCGGGACCAGCTCGACCACCCGCGCCTGGCGGCCACGATCGTGCTCATCGGTGCCGTGGGCTTCCTGCTGGACCGCCTGCTCAACCCGCCGGGCGCACCGGGCGGCGACCGCGCCGGAGCGGGGGCCGCCGCCCGGCCCGCGCAGGCCGCCGCCGGGGGGTGACGGGGCGGGTGGGCGGCTCAGGCGAACGACGCCACCGGCACGCCCGCCTCCTCCAGCGCCGCGCGCACCCGGCGGGCGATCCCCACCGCGCCGGGGGTGTCGCCGTGCACGCAGATCGACGCGGCGCCCACGTCCACGACGCTGCCGTCCACGGCCTCGACCCGTCCCGTGGTCGCCAGCCGCACGCAGCGGCGGGCGATGTCCTCGGCGTCGTGCAGGACCGCGCCGGGCTCGCCGCGGGGCACGAGGGTGCCGGCGGGCGTGTAGGCGCGGTCGGCGAACGCCTCGGTGACGACGGGCAGGCCCGCCGCGGCGGCCAGGGCCAGGAACCGCGACCCGGGCAGCCCCACGACCGGCAGCGCCGGGTCGTACCGGCGCACGGCCTCCACGACGGCGGCGGCCTGCGCCTCGTGGTGCACGACCGCGTTGTAGAGGGCGCCGTGGGGCTTGACGTGGGTGACGCGCGTGCCGGCGACGCGGGCGAGGGCCTCCAGGGCCCCCACCTGGTACAGGACGTCGTTCGTCAGCTCCGCCGGGGCGACGTCGACGAACCGGCGGCCGAACCCCGGCAGGTCCCGGTAGCCCACCTGCGCGCCGACGGCGACACCTGCGCCCGCGGCCAGCTCGCAGGTGCGTCGCAGCACCGAGGGGTCACCGGCGTGGAAGCCGCAGGCGACGTTCGCGCTGGTCACGACCCCCAGCAGCGCCTCGTCGTCACCCAGCGTCCAGCGCCCGAAGCTCTCGCCGACGTCGGCGTTCAGGTCCACGGCAGCCTCGCGGGGTCGGGGGCGGGGAGGGCGACGCTACAGCGGGCCGCCGGGCCGCTGGTGGGCGCGGGCGCCGCCCGGTCCCTACAGTGCGGCGGGTGAGCAGCCCCGGCCCGCCGCGGACGGCCCCGGGCCACGTGCACCTGCTGCCCGCCGGGGACCGCGCCTGGCTGCTGGAGCCCGCGGACCCGGCCCGCGCAGCCGGCTTCGCGCGCGCGCTGGAGCGCGACGCGCCCGCCGGGGTCGAGGACGTCCTGCCCGCCGCCCGCACCGTCCTGGTGACCCTGCGTCCCGGCGCGGACCGCGACGCGGCCGCCCGGGAGCTGCTGCGGCGGTGGGAGGAGCTGCCGCCGGCGGCGGACGGTGCGCCCGGCCGCCACGGGGGCGGGGAGGACGGGGAGGTCGTGACGATCCCGGTGCGCTACGACGGCGAGGACCTGGGCGAGGTCGCCGAGCTGCTGGGCACCACGCCCGCCGAGGTCGTCGCCCGGCACACCGGCACGACGTGGACGTGCGCGTTCGTGGGGTTCGCCCCCGGGTTCGGGTACCTGCGCAGCCCCGACGGGCGCCTGGCCGTCCCGCGGCGCCCCGAGCCGCGCACGGCCGTGCCCGCCGGTGCGGTGGCCCTCGCCGACGGCTTCAGCGCCGTCTACCCGCGCCGCTCCCCCGGCGGCTGGCGCCTGCTCGGTCGCACCGCGGTGACGTTGTGGGACCCGTCGGCGGACCCGCCGGCGCTGCTGCGGCCCGGCACCCGCGTGCGGTTCGCGCAGGTGGCGGGGTGAACGGCGGGCTGGACGGCGGGGACGCGCTGGAGGTGCTGGCGCCGGGGCCGCTGACCACCGTGCAGGACCTCGGGCGCCCCGGCGCCTTCCGCTGGGGCGTCGGCGTCGCCGGGGCCGCCGACCGGCGCTCCCTCGCGCTCGCCAACCGCCTCGTCGGCAACCCGCCCGGCCACGCCGCCCTGGAGGTGCTGCTGGGCGGCGCGGTGCTGCGCGCGCGCACGACCCTCCTGGTGGCGGTCACCGGCGCCGCGACCCCGGTGAGCGTGGACGGGGCACCGGCCGGGTGGTGCAGCGTGCTGGCGCTGCCCGCGGGCGGCACGCTGCGGCTCGGTGCGGCCACGGCCGGCCTGCGCGCGTACGTGGCGGTGCGCGGGGGCGTGGCGGTGCCTGCGGTGCTGGGCTCGCGCAGCCGCGACACCCTCGCCGGCCTCGGCCCGGAGCCGCTGGCCGCCGGGGACGTGCTGCCGGTGGGGCCCGCGCCGGGCGCGCTGCCCGCGGTGCGCACCGCGCCCGTCGGCGCGCCCGCCACCGGCACCGTGACCCTCGAGGTGCGGCTCGGCCCGCGCGCGGACCGCTTCACCGACCCCGCCGCGCTGTTCGCGGGGACCTGGACGGTCACCGCGCAGAGCGACCGGGTCGGGGTGCGCCTGGCCCGCCCCGCCGGGCAGCCGCCGCTGGAACGCTCCGCGACGGCGGAGCTGGCGCCCGAGGGCGTCGTCCTGGGCGCTCTGCAGGTGCCGCCCAGCGGTCAGCCGGTGCTGTTCGGGCCGGACCACCCGATCACCGGCGGGTACCCGGTGGTGGGCGTGGTGCGCGACGCCGACGCCGACCTCGCCGCGCAGGTGCGGCCGGGCCAGGCCCTGCGGTTCCGCCCGGTGGTGGGCGCGTGAGCGGCGCGCCGGCGCCGGGCCGCGAGGCCGCCGCGGTGCTGGCCGCCCTGTTCGACCCCGGGTCCTTCACGGCGGTGAGCGACCCGGCGGAGGGCGGGCCGCCCGGCGTGCTCACCGGGCACGGCACCGTGGAGGGGCGGGCGGTGTGCGCGGTGGCGCAGGCGCCGGGCGGCGCACCCGGCGCCGCCGCCGTGGAGGCCGAGGTGCGGCTGCGAGCGCTGGCCGCCCGCACCGGCAAGCCCCTGGTGACCGTGCACGACGCCACCGGGCCGGGGTCCGCCCGCGGGTTCGGGGAGCTGGTGCGCGGTGCCGTCGCCCTGTCCGGGGTGGTGCCGCAGGTGGCGGTCGTGACGGGTGCGGCCGACGCCGAGCGGGCCCTGCTGCTGCCGCTGGCCGACGTCGTGGTCGCCGCCGAAGGGTCGCGCTCGGCGCTGGCGGACCCGGCCGCGGCGGCCGTCCTCACCGGCCGGGAGCGGGACGCGCGGCAGCTGGGCGGTGCGGCGCTGCACGCGGCGGTGACCGGTCGCGCGGCGCACGTCGCACCCGGCCCCGCCGCGGCGGCCGCGTTCGTGCGCGAGCTGCTCGGGCACCTGCCCGGCAACGTCCTCGCCACGCCCCCGCGCCTGCCCCCCGGTGCGGTGCGCGTGGCCGACGAGGACCCCGACGAGGAGCTGGACGCCCTGCTGCCGGCGGACCCCGACGCCCCCTACGACGTGCGCGACGTCCTGGCGCGCCTGGCCGACGACGAGGAACCCCCGCTGGAGCTGCACGCGCGGCACGCCGCCGGCGTGCTGACGGGGTTCACCCGCCTCGACGGCCGCAGCCTGGGGGTGGTGGCCCCCGACCCGTCGGTCGCGGGCGGGGCCCTGGACGCGCCAGCGGCGGCGAAGGCGGCCCGGTTCGTCCGGTTCTGCGACGCGTTCGGGGTCCCGGTCCTGACGCTGGTGGACACGGCGGGGGTCGTCCCCGCCGGCGAGGACGACCCCGGTGCCCCGACCGTCGCCGTGGCGCAGCTGCTGTACGCGTACGCGGAGGCGTCGGTGCCGCTGCTGACCGTCGTCACCGGCCGCGCGCACGGCGCGGCGCTGCTCGCGCTGGGGTCGCGGCACGTCGGCGCGGACGCGGTGCTGGTGTGGCCGCGGGCGCGCCTGGGCGCGCGCGACGCGGTCGCCGAGGTCGCGGCCGGGCACGGGCACGGGCCCGCGCCGGCGGCCGGCGAGTGGGCCCGGCTGGTGGCGCGGCGGGAGGCTGAGCGCTCCCCCGCGGCGGCCGTGCGCGCCGGGGACGCCGACGCGGTGGTGGGACCGGGGCGCACGCGCGCCCACCTGGCGCGGTGGCTGGACCTGCTGGAGCGCAAGGCGGTGACCCCGCCCGCCCGCCGGCACGGGAACCTGCCGCTGTGAGCGCCCCCGGCGACTGGGTGGTGACGGGGAACCCCACCGAGGAGGAACTGGCGGCGCTCGTGGTGGCCGTCCTGGTCGTGGCCGCGCGCGGCGCGGACGCGGCCCCCGGCCCGGTCGCGACGTGGGAGGACCGCTGGGGCGAGCCCGCGTCGCTGCTGCGCCGGCCGCTGCCGGGGGGCTGAGGAGCCCGCCGCCCCGTCCCGCCGCGGGGCGGGACGGGGGGCCGGGGTCAGCGCGGGATCATCCCGTGCGGGTCGATGACGAACTTCTGCGGGGCGCCCGCGTCGAACCTCTGGTACGCGTCGGGCGCCTCGTCCAGGGAGATCGGGGTGGCGCCCACGGCCTTCGCGATCTGCACCTTGTCGTGCAGGATCGCCATCATCAGCCCGCGGTGGTACTTCATCACCGGGCACTGACCGGTCGTGAACGACAGCGACTTCGCCCACCCGGTGCCCAGGTCGAGCGACAGCGAGCCCTTCTTCGCGGCCTCGTCGACGCCGCCGGGGTCGCCGGTGACGTACAGGCCGGGGATGCCCACCGCACCGCCCGCGGTGGTGATCTGCATGAGGGAGTTCAGCACCGTCGCGGGTGCCTCCGTCGCCGCACCCTCGCCGTGCCCGCGGGCCTCGAACCCGACGGCGTCCACGCCGCAGTCCACCTCGGGCACCCCGAGGATCTGCTCGATCTGGTCCTTCGGGTCGCCCTTCGACACGTCGACGGTCTCGCAGCCGTTCTCGCGCGCCCGGGCCAGCCGCTCGGGGTTGAGGTCGCCCACGATAACGACGGCCGCGCCCAGAAGCTGCGCACCCACCGCCGCGGCCAGGCCCACGGGACCGGCACCGGCCACGTACACCGTGGAACCCACGCCGACGCCGGCGGTGACGCAGCCGTGGAACCCCGTGGGGAAGATGTCCGACAGCATCGTCAGGTCGAGGATCTTCTCCATCGCCCGGTCCTTGTCGGGGAACCTCAGGCAGTTGAAGTCCGCGTAGGGCACGAGCACGTACTCGGCCTGCCCGCCGACCCAGCCGCCCATGTCGACGTAGCCGTACGCCGAGCCCGGGCGGTCGGGGTTGACGTTGAGGCAGATGCCGGTCTTGCGCTCCTTGCAGTTGCGGCACCGGCCGCAGGCGATGTTGAACGGCACGGACACGAGGTCGCCGACCTCGAGGAACTCGACGTCCCGGCCCTTCTCCACGACCTCGCCGGTGATCTCGTGGCCGAGCACCAGGTTCGGTGGTGCCGTGGTGCGCCCGCGGACCATGTGCTGGTCGGAGCCGCAGATGTTCGTGGCGACGAGCTTGAGGATCACCCCGTGGTCGACGCGCCGGCCCACGTTGGCCGGGTTGACGCCCGGACCGTCGCGCAGCTCGAAGGTCGGGTAGTCGATGGTCTGCACCTCGACCTTGCCGGGTTCGAGGTAGGCGACGGCGCGGTTGCCGTTGCTGGGGGCGGTGGTCGTCACGGGGACTGCCCTTCTCGCGACGGCGCCGGCCTCGGTGCCGGCGCCCGGGAGCACAGTCCACCGCTCCCGGGCGCCGACCGCAAGGGGGAGGTTCAGCCCTCCACCACTGCGGGCACGGCGTTGCGCGAGACCACCGAGGAGTACCAGAGGGCGCTGTCCTTGACGGTGCGCTCCTGCGTCGCGTAGTCGACGTGCACGATGCCGAACCGCTTGGAGAAGCCGTAGCCCCACTCGAAGTTGTCCAGGAAGGACCACAGGTAGTAGCCGGTGACCGGCGCGCCGGCCTCCACCGCGTCGAGCACGGCCGCGAGGTGGTCGCGCAGGTAGCGGACGCGCTCGACGTCGTGCACCCGCCCGCCGACGACGACGTCCGGGTAGGCCGCGCCGTTCTCGGTGACGAGCAGCTCCAGGCCGGGGTGCTCGCGGTGGAGCCGCAGCAGCAGCTCGGTCATGCCCCGGGGGTCCACGCTCCAGCCCATGGCCGTCTTGTGACCGGGCTGCTCGGGGAACTCCACCCTGTCGGCGCAGGCGACCCACGGGCTGTGGGCGCTGGCGCCGTGGCCGTCGGCCTCGGCGCGCGGTCCCGAGCCGTCCCACGCCCGCACCACGGTGGGGCTGTAGTAGTTGACGCCCAGCACGTCCAGGGGCTGGTGGATCAGGTCGAGGTCGCCGTCGAGCACGAACGACCAGTCGCTGACGGCCGCGGTGTCGGCCTGCACGTCCGCCGGGTACGAGCCGCGCAGCACCGGGTCGAGGAACACCCGGTTCTGCAGCCCGTCGACGCGGCGGACCGCGTCGCGGTCGGCGTCGGTGGTTCCGTCGGTGCGGACCCAGGCGAGGTTGAGGGTCAGGGCCACCCGGGCGTCCGGTGCGGCGCGGCGCACCGCGGCGGCGCCGAGGCCGTGGGCCAGGTTGAGGTGGTGCACGGCGGCCAGCGCGGACGCCGGCTCGGTGCGGCCGGGGGCGTGCACGCCGGAGGCGTACCCCAGGTACGCCGAGCACCACGGCTCGTTCAGGGTGATGAACGTGCGCACCCGGTCCCCGAGGGCGGCGGCGACGACCTCGGCGTACTCGGCGAAGCGCTCGGCGGTGCGGCGGGAGGTCCAGCCGCCGGCGTCCTCGAGGGCCTGCGGCAGGTCCCAGTGGTACAGCGTGACGGCCGGCTCGATGCCGGCCGCGACGAGCTCGTCGACCAGCGTGGAGTAGAACGCCAGGCCGGCCTCGTTGACCGGGCCGAGGGCGTCGGCGGTGACCTGCGGGGTGATCCGCGGCCACGCCACGGAGAACCGGTAGGACGCCATGCCCAGCCGCTGCATGATGGCGATGTCCTCGCGGAAGCGGTGGTAGTGGTCGTCGGCCACGTCACCGGTGTCACCGCCGGCGACCTTGCCGGGTGTGCGGCTGAAGGTGTCCCAGATGGAGGGTGTGCGGCCGTCCTCGGCCGCGGCGCCCTCGATCTGGTACGACGCGGTCGCCGTGCCCCAGACGAAACCCGCGGGGAAGGCGCGCTCGGCGGGACCGGTGGCGGGATCGGTGGTGAGATCGGTGGTGGGGCGGTCTTCGGTGGTGGTCATGCGGGTCGGTGCCGCGGCCTGGGCGCGCGGCACCGCCTCCTCCCTGGTGCGGAAACGGGTGGACGGGGGTGGTTCAGCCCTTGACGGCGCCGGCCATGATGCCGCTGACGATCTGCTTGCCGAGCAGGACGAACACCACGATGACCGGCAGGGTCCCCACGAGGGTTCCGGCCATGATGATCGAGGTGTCCGGGACGTACCCGCTGCCGAGGTTGTTCAGCGCCACCTGCACGGTGGGCATCGAGGAGTTCAGCGCGATGACGGGCCAGAAGAAGTCGTTCCACGCCGTCATGAACGTGAGCATCCCCAGCACCGCCATGCCGGGCCGGGCGATGGGCAGGACGATGCTGAACACCGTGCGGGTGGAGGAGGCGCCGTCGACCCTTGCGGCCTCCAGCAGCTCGTCCGGCAGGGTCTGCACGAGGTACTGGCGCATGAAGAAGACGCCGAAGGCCGTCACCAGGGACGGCAGGATGACCGACTCCAGCCGTCCCGCCAGGTTCCAGTCCGACATGATCTTGTACAGCGGCACGACGCCCAGCGTCGGCGGGATCATCAGCGTGCCGATCGTCACGGCGAACAACGCGTTCCTGCCCCTGAAGCGCAGCTTGGCGAAGGCGAACCCGGCCAGGGTGCAGAACAGCAGGGTGCCGATCGTCGTGACGCCGGAGACGACGAGGGAGTTCACGATGGCCAGTCCGATGGCCTGCTGCTCCAGCGCCGTGGAGATGTTCTGCCACAGGTACGGACCCGGCAGGAACGGCGGCGGCGACTGCGTCATCTCCGACATCGGCCGGCTCGCCGCGACGATCATGTAGTAGAACGGCACGAGGAAGACGAACGACGTGATGCCCAGCAGCGCGTAGGTGAGCCAGCCGGCGGCGTCGGGGGCGCGGTAGCGCTTGCGGCGCCCGGTGCCCGGGGTGGGCGCCGCCAGGGCGGCGTCTCGGACGGTGGTCGTCGCGGTCATCGCCGGGCTCCTTCCGTGTCGCGGTCGCGCCACCGGGCGAGCGCGGTGTTCAGCAGGACGAGGACGATGATGAGCAGGAACGTCACCCAGGCGATGGTGGCCGCCCGGCCCAGCGACCCGAACGCCCAGCCCTGCTGGTACATGAACAGCCCCAGCGTCTGGTACTGGTTCAGCGCCCCGCCGTCGACGCCGCCGAAGAGCAGCGGCTCGCCGAACAGCTGGGTGGCGCCGATGGTGGAGACCACGACGGTGAACAGGATCGTGGGGCGCAGGCCCGGCAGGGTGACGTGCACGAACTGCTGCCACCGGCTGGCGCCGTCCAGGGCCGCGGCCTCGTACAGGTCCTGCGGGATGGACTGCATGCCGGCCAGGTAGATGAGCGCGTTGTAGCCGGTCCAGCGCCAGATGACGATGATCGAGATGGCGATCTGGGCGCTGAGGTCGCCGTTGCGCCAGTCCAGGGCGTCCAGGCCGACCAGCGACAGCAGCCAGTTCGCCAGCCCGGCGTCCCGGCCGAAGATCTGCGCGAAGACGAGGGTCGAGGCCGCCACCGACGTGGCGTACGGCATCATCATCGACACGCGGAAGAAGTTCCGGCCACGCATCCGGTAGTTCAGCAGGTGTGCGAGCCCGATGGCCATCAGCAGTTGCGGCACGGTGGACAGCACGCCGAGGGTGAAGGTGTTCCACAGCGCGTTGTAGAAGCTGTCGCTGGTGAAGAGCCAGGTGTAGTTGTCCAGGCCCGTCCACTCCGTGTCCGAGCCGAGCTCGTAGGAGTGGAAGCTGATCCACATGGTGTACACGAGCGGGAACAGCCCGAAGGCGAAGAACAGCAGGAAGAACGGCGCGATGTAGGCGTACGGGGCGGCCAGCGACTCGAACCGGAACAGCCGCGATCGCAGCGACGGCTCGTGGGGGGCGGCCTTCCCCGGACGGCCGGCCGGGGCCGGCGGTGCGGTCGTGCTCTGGACGCTCACGGCATCTCCTCGCGGGACGATCGGTGCGGGACGTTCGCGGCGGGACGGCCGGTGGGCCGTCCCGCCGCGGTCGGGTCAGCCGATCTGGTCGGCCAGGTCGCCGGAGGCGCTCTCCCAGGCGTCGGCCGGGCTGACGCCGTTGACCTCCACGGACAGCAGCGCCTGCACGAGCGCCGACTTCACGACGGCGTCCTCCTCGCCCAGGACCTGGGTCGGTGCGGCCTCGGCGGCGTCGGAGAAGATCCGCCCGATGGGCGCGCCCTGGAAGTACTCGTCGGTGGATCCGGCGACCAGCTCGAACGCACCCGTGTTGGACGGGAACTGGCCACCGGTCTCGAACACCTTCGCCTGCTGCTCGGGGTCGGTCAGCCACTTGATGAGCTCGGCGGCCTCCTCCTTGTTCTCGCTGGAGGCGGGGATGCCGAGGTACGCGCCGCCCCAGTTGCCGCCGGCACCGCCGGGCAGGGAGGTGATGTTCCACTTGCCGGCGCCGGCGTCACCCGCCTTGCCCTTGATGTAGCCGACCATCCAGGCCGGGCAGGCGATGGTGGCGAAGGAGCCGCTGCCGAAGCCGGTGTCCCAGGCCGGGTCCTCGAACTGCTCGAGCTTGGCCGTCAGGCCCTCCTGCGCTGCAGCCGCGGCCGTGTCGAAGGCCTGCTTCACGGCCGGGTTGCTGTCCCAGACGAGCTCGCCGGAGGAGTCGTAGTAGATCTCCTCCTCGGTGGAGATGATCGCGTTGTAGAACCCGCCGGCGGAGTCCATCCACGCGGTCCCGGCCGGGGCGGCGGCCTTGAACTCGCGGCCCAGCGCCACGTAGTCGTCCCAGGAGCCCATGCGGGCGGCCAGCTCGGCGGGGTCGGTGGGCAGGCCGGCCTGCTGCAGCAGGTCGCTGCGGTAGCACAGGCCCATCGGGCCGATGTCGGTGCCCACGCCCAGGACCTTCCCGTCCTCGGTGGTGGCCGCCTCGGCCTTCCAGTCCGGGTAGTTCCCGACCTGCTCCCCCGCCGCGGTCGTGGACAGGTCGGTCCACTTGTCGGCCTGGTTGGCGACGACGTCGGCGATGCGGCCGACCTCGATGCCCTGGACGTCGGCGGCACCGTTGCCGGAGGCCAGCTTGGTCTGCAGCGCGGGCCAGTAGTTGTTCTCGCCCTGCGTGGACTCGTACTGGATCGTCACGTCGGGGTTGAGCTCCTGGTACTCCTCGAACAGGCCGGCCTCCTCGAACCCGAAGGTGCCGAACAGGCTGACGGTGAGCGGCGTCACGCCGTCGGCGGCCGCCGCGTCGGCCGAGCCGGTGTCGGTGGTGCTGCACGAGGTGAGCAGCAGGGCGCCGCTGACCGCCGCCGCGGCGGCGGCCAGGGTCGTCTTCCGGGCACTGGGCATGGGAACTCCTCCGGGGGCCGCCTGCGCGGCGGATCGACGTTGATCGGGTCTCGCAGCGTGAGAGCGCTCTCAGCGGGAGCCGGACCCCGTGAGAGCGCTCTCACGGAATGCAGGAAGAGTGACCCACCACCCACCCCGCTGTCAACGCCCCTCCGCTCCCGGCGTGAGCGTGCAGGTGGGACGGGGGCGGTGGGGCGTCAGGAGGTGGCGCGCTCCACGAGCGTCGTGGGCACCACGACCGGGGCGGGCACCCCCTCGCCGTCGATCACCGCCAGCAGCATCCGGGCCAGCTCCCGGCCCATCTCCACGACCGGCTGGCGCACCGTCGTCAGCGGCGGCGTGGCCGCCGCCGCCAGGGGCGCGTCGTCGAAGCCGACGACGCGCACGCGGCCCGGCACCGCCAGGCCCGCGGCCGCCAGGGCCTGCAGCGCCCCGGCGGCCATGAGGTCGTTGGCGGCGAACACCCCGTCCAGGCCGGGGAAGCGCGCCAGCAGCTCCTCCGCGGCCGCGCGCCCGCCGGCCACGGTGAAGTCACCGGCCGCGGCCAGCCCCGCGGTGAAGCGCCGGCGGTGCGCCCGCAGCTCGGTCCGGAAACCCTCCAGCCGGTCCTGCCCCACTCGCATGTCCATCGGTCCGGTGACGGTGACGACCTGGCGGCAGCCGCGCTCCAGCAGGTGCCGGGTCGCGGTGCGCGCGCCGCCGACGTTGTCGGCCGACACCCACGGCACCGTCGACGACGCGTCGAAGGGCTGCCCCGACATCACCACGGGGATCCCGGCGTCGGTCAGGTGCTGCGGCAGCGGGTCGGCGCCGTGCACCGAGACGAGGATCGCTCCGTCCACGTGGCCGCTGCGCGCGTACCGCTCGAAGCGCTCCCGCTCGCGCGCGGTGGACAGCACCACCAGCACCAGCTGCACCTCGCGCTCGGCCAGGCGCGCCTGCGCACCGGTGAGCACCAGCGGGAAGTAGGAGTCGTTGAAGAACCGCTCGACCGGCTCGACGACCACGAGCGCCACCGACCCGCTGCGGCGGGTCACCAGCGAGCGGGCCGCCTGGTTGGGCACGTACGACAGCTCCGAGGCGGCGCGCAGCACGGCCTCGCGGGCCGCGGGGCTCACCCGCCCCGAGCCCGCCAGCACCCGCCCGGCCGTGGCGCGGGAGACGCCCGCGCGCGCGGCGACGGACTCCAGGGTCGGCGCGGTCGCGCTCGGCACGGCTCCTCCAGCGGTCGGGCCCTCGCGGGCGTCGGACGGGTCAGCGACGGCTGCGCGCCCCGCGCAACCCGCGCACGCCGATCACCGCGATGGCCGTGCCGAGCACGAGGCTGACGACCACGAGCACCAGGTGGACGAGGAAGAAGGGCTGCGGGCCGTCCTCGAACGACTTCGGATCGTTCCAGATGTTGCGCAGGAAGTTCGGCCAGATGAACCAGCTCCACACCCCGAACGCGACGAGGAACCAGCTGGCGCGCGTCGAGAGGACCACGCCCCCATCCTCGCAGAGCCCGGACGGCGCACCGGCCGCCCGCGGGGCTCAGCGGTGCAGCAGCCCCCGCACGGCGCGGCGCGCGGCGACGAACGCCCCGGCGCCGAGGGCGCCGGCCGCCACGGTCGAGGCCACCGCCGCGCGGGAGCGGCCCGCGTGGGCGTCCTCCTCGCCGTGGCCCTCCTCCTCGGACGGGTGGTCGGCCGGCAGCGGGCCCAGCGGCACCCGGTAGTCCGCGACGACGCGCTCGAGCAGGGCCTCGGCGTCCTCGGCGCGCGTGGCGGCCCACGCGGCGGCCAGCAGGATGAGCCGGCCGATGAGGTTCATGAGCACCAGGATCACCACGATGCTCGCGGCCGCGCCGAGGAACTCGTTGCCCTGGGCGCTGCGGCCGGCGATGCCGATGCCGAACTGCTTGAGCAGGCCGATGCCGACCCCGCCCAGCAGGGCCCCGGAGAGCAGGTGCCGCAGCGGCACGTTCGCGCCGGGCAGCACGCGGAAGACCGCGAGGAAGGTGGCGGTGTCGATGCAGAAGGCGACGACGAAGCCGGCGGCGCTCAGCAGCCACTGGCCGGCGGTGGTGCTCTCGACGTCGAGCACCCCCAGCAACCACTCCCCCGCCCCGCGGGTGAGGACCACCGAGGTGACGCTGAGGGCCACGCCGAGGCCGATGACGACGAGGACGGCGAGGTCGCGCACCTTCAGCAGGACGGGGTTGCCGGCGCGGGCGGCCTCGCCGAAGACGGCCCGGATGCCCCGTCGCATCGCGTCGACCCACCCCAGGCCGGTGAACAGCAGCGTGCCGAGGGAGACGAGCAGGCTGACGGTGAGCGTCGTGTCGTCGAGGTACTCGTCGATGTAGATGCCGTTGGTCCCGGGGCCGGCGGGCCTCTGCCCGGGGTGCACCAGGCCCGGCAGGTAGTCGTCGACGCCCTCGACGAGGTTCTGCACGACGTAGTCGCGCACCTCGGGGAACCCCTGCATCGTGAAGCCCAGCAGCGTCAGCGCCACCGCGAGGGCGGGGAAGACGGAGAAGAACGCGAAGTACGCGATGCCCCCGGCGAGGACGTTGCCGCGCGCGTCGCCGTAGCGCTGGTACGCGCGGCCCGGGTGCGTGGCCTTGGCCCGGGCGACGAGGCGGCCGACGCGGCCGGTGACCTGCTGCACGACACCCACGCGCGCTGGGCTCCTCTACGGTGCGGTGAAGCCGAAGTCCTCCCGTGGCCGCCAGACGCCGTCGGCGCCGTGCTCGTAGAGGCTGAACCCCTTCACGGTGAAGGTGGCCTCCCAGTCCCGCAACACGAGCTCGGCGCGGTCCAGGGCGTCCTCGGGCACGTCGTGGGCGACGGTGACGTGCGGGTGGTACGGGAAGGGGAGGTCGCGGGTCAGCGGCCCGCGCCGCACCTGGCTCTGCAGCAGCTCGCACTCGGAGATGCCGCGCGTGAGCTGGACGAACACCACCGGCGAGACGGGCCGGAAGGTCGCGGTGCCGCGCAGGTGGACCACGAACGGCGCGTGCAGCGCAGCGGTGCGCCGCAGGTGCCGGCGCACCTCCTCGGCCGCGTCGGCCGACAGCTCGCTGGGCGGCAGCAGGGTGATGTGCGGGGGGACGGCGTGGGCCAGGGGGTCGCCGAAGTCGGCGCGCCAGGCCGTCAGCTCGGCGGCGTGCGGGTCGGGCACGGGGATGGACACGCCGATGGTGCGCGTGCGCGCGCGAGCCGGCGCGCCGGGCCGGCCCAGCGCCCGGGCGCGACCGCCCAGGGCGCTCACCGCCTGCGGCCCACGAGCCCCACCCGGTCGTACACGCGGGCGAGGGTCTCCTCGGCGATCGCGTTCGCCCGCTCGGCGCCCCGGGCCAGCAGCTCGTCGAGCGCACCGGGGTCGGCCATGAGCTGCTGCGCGCGCTGGCGCACGGGGCCGAGGGCGTCGGTGACGACCTCGGCGAGCTCCTTCTTCAGGTCGCCGTAGCCGCGACCGGCGAAGTCGGCCTCCAGCTGGGCGATCGTGCGGCCCGACAGCGCGGAGTGGATGGACAGCAGGTTGGACACGCCGGCCTTCTCCACGGGGTCGTAGCGGACCTCGCGACCGGTGTCGGTGACGGCGGAGCGGATCTTCTTCGCCGTCACCCTCGCCTCGTCCATGACGTCGACGATGCCGCTGGGCGAGGACGACGACTTGCTCATCTTCGACCCCGGCTCCTGCAGGTCGTAGATCTTGGCCGTCTCCTTGAGGATGTACGGCTCGGGCACGGTGAAGGTGGCGCCGTAGCGGCTGTTGAAGCGCTGGGCGAGGTCGCGGGTCAGCTCCAGGTGCTGGCGCTGGTCCTCGCCGACGGGGACCTCGGCGGCCTGGTAGAGCAGGATGTCGGCGGCCATGAGCACCGGGTAGGTGAACAGCCCCACCGTGGTGCCCTCGGCGCCCTGCTTGGCCGACTTGTCCTTGAACTGGGTCATGCGGCCGGCCTCGCCGAAGCCGGTGAGGCAGCTCAGGACCCACGCCAGCTCGGCGTGGGCGGGCACGTGGCTCTGCACGAACAGCGCCGAGCGCTCGGGGTCCACGCCCGCGGCGATGTACTGGGCGGCGGTGACGCGGGTGCGCTCGCGCAGCGCGGCCGGGTCGGGGCCGACGGTCAGCGCGTGCAGGTCGACGACGCAGTACAGCGCCTCGTGGGTCTCCTGCAGGGCCACCCACTGCTTGAGCGCGCCGAGGTAGTTGCCCAGGTGCAGCGAGCCGGACGTCGGCTGCATCCCCGACAGCAGGCGCGGGCGCGCCCCCGTCCCCTGCGCTGGTGACTGCTCCATGCCTCCATCCTGCCAGCCGCGGAACGGTTGACCGGCCGCGGGGCGACGGCCAGGCTGCGCGGGTGCGCGAGTGGATCAAGGGACCGGGACTGGCCTTCGGAGCCGACTACAACCCCGAGCAGTGGCCGGAGGCGGTGCGCGCCGAGGACGTGCGCCTGATGCGCGAGGCCGGCGTGACGCTGGTGTCGGTCGGCATCTTCGCCTGGGGCCTGCTGGAGCCCGAGCCGGACCGCTTCGAGCTGGACTGGCTGGAGCGCGTGCTGGACGACCTGCACGCCGGCGGGGTGGGCGTGGACCTGGCCACGGCGACGGCCTCCCCACCGGCGTGGCTGTCCCAGCGCCACCCCGAGGTGCTGCCGGTCGACCACGAGGGCCGCCGGGTGGTCTTCGGGTCCCGGCAGAGCTGGTGCCCCTCCTCCCCCGCCTACCGCGAGCGCTCCCTGCGCCTGGTGGAGGAGCTGGCGGGCCGCTTCGGCGGCCACCCGGCGCTGCGGCTGTGGCACGTGAGCAACGAGCTGGGCTGCCACAACGCGCGCTGCTACTGCGACGTCAGCGCCGCGGCCTTCCGCCGCTGGCTGACGGGGCGGTACGGCGACGTGGCGGCGCTGAACGAGGCGTGGGCGACGGCCTTCTGGAGCCAGCACTACACCTCCTTCGAACAGGTGCAGGTGCCGGCGCTCTCCAGCTCCTTCCCCAACCCGGCGCAGGCGCTGGACTTCGCCCGCTTCAGCTCCGACGAGCTGCTGGGCCAGCACCTGGCCGAGAAGGAGGTGCTGCGGCGGCTGACCCCGGACGTGCCGGTGACGACGAACTTCATGGTCTCGGCGGGCCTGGGCGGCATGGACTACGGCCGCTGGGCGCTGGAGCAGGACGTCGTCTCCAACGACCACTACCTGCTGCACACCGGGCCCACCGCGGTGGCGGACCCGCGCGCGGAGCTGGCGTTCTCCGCGGACCTGACCCGCGGCGCGGCGCGGGGCCCGTGGCTGCTCATGGAGCACTCCACGAGCGCGGTGAACTGGCAGCCGGTCAACCCCGCCAAGGCTCCCGGCGAGATGCTGCAGGACTCGCTGGCGCACGTGGCGCGCGGCGCCGACGGGGTGTGCTTCTTCCAGTGGCGCGCCTCCGCGGGCGGCGCCGAGCAGTGGCACTCGGCGATGGTGCCGCACGCCGGGGAGGACTCCGAGCGCTTCCGCGAGGTCGTGGAGCTGGGCGAGCTGCTGGGGCGCCTCGGCGACGTGCGCGGGGCGGACGTGGAGGCCGACGTCGCGCTCCTGGTGGACTGGACCAGCGCCTGGGCGTTGGAGGCCCCGACCCTGCCCTCGGAGCGCGTGGGCCCGGTGGACGTGGCCCGCACCGCGCACCGGCTGCTGCGCGCCGCCCAGGTCGGGGTGGACGTGGTGCCGGTCGGCGCGCACCCGCACGACCTCGCGCAGGCGCTGTCGCGCTACCGGGTGGTCGTGGTGCCCACGCTGTACCTGTGCGACGACGCGACCGCCGCGGCGGTGCGGGCCGCGGCCGAGGGCGGCGCGCAGGTCCTGGTGACGTACTTCTCCGGGGTCGTCGACGAGAACGTGCGGGTGCGCCTGGGCGGCTACCCGGGGGCGTTCCGGGACCTGCTGGGCGTGCGGGTGGAGGAGTTCCACCCGCTGCTGGAGGGCGTGGCCACGGAGCTGGACGACGGGTCGGTGGGCGACGTCTGGTCGGAGCTGACCACCGTCGCCGAGGACGTGGAGGTCCTGGCCCGCTACGCCGACGGCGCGGTGGCGGGGTGCGCGGCGATCACCCGGCGCGACCTGCCGGGCGGCGGCGCAGCCTGGTACCTGGGCACGCTGCCCGACGACGAGGCGTTCGCCGGGCTGCTGCGCGGGGTGTGCGCGGCCGGCGGCGTGGAACCGGTGGCCGTGGCGTCGGGGCCGGTGGACGTGCAGCGGCGGCGCCGGGCCGACGGGACGTCCTTCCTGTTCGCGCTGAACCACGGCGAGGAACCCGGCACGGTCCGCGTCAGCGGCGTCGACGAGGTCTCCGGCGCCGAGGTGGACGGCGTGCTGGACCTGGACCCGGGGCAGAGCGCCGTCGTCCGCGAGCGCTGACGGCCACCGGATCACCACGCCTCCCCCGCGGGGCCCCCACGGCGCTGCGCCGCGGGGGCCGCGGGTCGCGGTGGCAGGATGGCGGTGTGGTGAACCTGGGTCAGTCTCGCAAGCTCGCCGACGTCCTCTACGACGTGCGCGGCCCCGCCCTGACGCGGGCCCAGGAGCTGGAGCAGGCCGGGCACCGCGTCCTGAAGCTCAACATCGGCAACCCCGCCCCGTTCGGGTTCGAGGCGCCGCCGGAGCTGCTGGAGGACATCGTCGCGAACCTGCCGGTGGCGCAGGGGTACAGCGACAGCAAGGGCCTGCTGTCGGCGCGCCGGGCGGTGGTGCAGCACGCCGAGTCCAAGGGCATCACCGGGACGGACGTCGACGGCGTCTACATGGGCAACGGCGTCAGCGAGCTCATCGTCATGGCGATGCAGGCGCTGCTGGACGAGGGTGACGAGGTGCTCGTGCCCGCCCCGGACTACCCGCTGTGGACGGCCGCGGTCAGCCTGGCGGGCGGGCGGGCCGTGCACTACCTGTGCGACGAGTCGGCCGACTGGATGCCGGACGTGGAGCACCTGCGCTCGAAGGTCTCCGAGCGCACCAAGGCCGTGGTCGTCATCAACCCGAACAACCCCACCGGCGCGGTGTACGGCACCGAGGTGCTGCAGGAGATCCTCGGCGTCGCCCGCGAGCACGGCCTGCTCGTCCTGTCCGACGAGATCTACGAGAAGGTCCTCTACGACGGCACCACCCACGTCTCGACGGCGGCGCTGGCCCCGGACCTCATGTGCCTGACGTTCAACGGGCTCTCGAAGGCGTACCGGGTGGCGGGTTTCCGCTCCGGCTGGATGGTGGTCTCCGGGCCGACCGGGCACGCCCGGGGGTACGTCGAGGGCCTGGACCTGCTGGCGAACATGCGCCTGTGCGCGAACGTGCCCGCGCAGCACGCGGTGCAGGCGGCGCTCGGCGGGCACCAGTCCATCAACGACCTGGTGCTGCCCGGCGGGCGCCTCGCGGAGCAGTCCAAGCGCACCTGGGAACTGCTCAACGAGATCCCGGGCGTGAGCTGCGTGCGCCCGCGCGGGGCGCTGTACTGCTTCCCGCGGCTCGACCCGGAGGTCCACCGGGTCGACGACGACTACCAGCTGATCCTCGACCTGCTGGAGCAGCAGCACGTCTTCGTCGTGCAGGGCACGGGTTTCAACTGGCCGAAGCCCGACCACTTCCGCATCGTGACGCTGCCGCGCGTGGAGGACCTGGAGGTGGCGGTCGGGCGCATCGCGGAGTTCCTGGGGGACCGCGCCCGCGCCTGATCCCGGGAGGGCGGAAAACTCCTTGCCGGCCGGCGCCGAGCGGGTGCACCGTCGTGGTGTCCTGCCGTCGAGCCGAGGAGGCCCCGGGTGCTCGTCTGACGTGCTCCGCACCGAGGGCCCCGCGCACGCGCGCGTGGTCCACCGCACGCACGCCACGAGGAGGACCCGTGCCCGCCCACCCCCCTGCCCCCGCCCCGACCGGCCCGTCCCCGCGCACGACGACGGGCGCCACGACCTCCCTCGCGCTGCGCGGGGTGACGAAGTCCTACGACCACCGCGTCGTCCTCGACGGCCTGACGGCCTCGATCACCCCCGGGGTGGTCACCGGCGTCATCGGGGAGAACGGCTGCGGCAAGTCGACGCTGCTGCGGCTGCTCGCCGGCGCCGAGGAACCCGACTCCGGCCGCGTCGTCGCCGTCGCCGCCGCGGGCCTGGCGCACCTGCCGCAGGAGTCCGGCGCACCGCCGTCGTGGACGGTGGGCCGCGTCGTCGACGAGGCGCTGGCCGACGTGCGCCGGCTCGCCCGGCGCGCGCGCGAGCTGGAGGAGGCGATGAGCCGCTGCGGGCCCGCGGAGCTCGACGCCCTGCTCGCCGAGTACGGCGAGGTCAGCACCGCGTTCGGGCTGCGCGACGGGTGGTCCGCCGACGCCCGCGTCGAGCGCGCCTTCGCCGGCCTCGGCCTGGCCGGGCTGGACCGCTCGCGCACCCTGGGACGGCTCTCCGGGGGGCAGCGCTCGCGGCTGCACCTGGCGGCGCTGCTCGCGGCCGACGCGGAGGTCCTGCTGCTGGACGAGCCGACCAACCACCTCGACGACACCGCCGCCGGCTGGCTGGAGCAGCACCTGCGCTCGCGGCGCGGCACCACCGTGGTCGTCTCCCACGACCGGGAGTTCCTGGACCGCACGGCCGCCGAGCTCCTCGAGGTCGACGGCGGGCGCGCCACGCGCCACCCCGGCGGCTACGACGGCTACCTGGCCACCAGGGCCGCCGAGCGCGCACGCGCCGAGCAGGAGCGCGCGGCCTGGGAGGAGGAGGTGCAGCGCCTGCGCACCACCGGGGACGCGGTCGCCCGCCGGGTGGCTCCGAACCGCCCGCCGCGCGACGGCGCCAAGATGCAGTACGACTTCAAGGGCGGGCGGGTGCAGGAGTCGCTGGCGGCCCGGGTGCGGGCCAACGCCGAGCGGCTGCGGCGCCTGGAGGCCGCGGAGGTGCCGCGGCCACCGGACCCGCTGCGCTTCACCGTGCCGCAGGGCCTGCACGCGCGCGCCGGCGCGCACCTGGTGGCCGAGGGGGTGTCGGTCGCGGGCAGGCTGGCGCCCACCGACGTCCGGGTCGAGCGGGACACCCGGCTGCTCGTCACGGGCGTCAACGGCAGCGGGAAGTCGACGTTGCTCGACGTGCTCGCCGGTGCCCTGGAGCCGGACACCGGCGTCGTGCGTCGCCGCGCCCGCGCGGGCCTGTTGCGACAGGACCCGCCGGCGCCGGTGCCCGGCCAGGACGTGCTGCGCGCCTTCGCCGCCGGCCGTCGCGGCGGCGCGGAGGAGCACGTGCACCGGCTGCTGTCGCTGGGGTTGTTCGACCGCGAGCAGCTCGGCGTGGAGGTGGCCCGGCTGTCCACCGGGGGCCGCCGGCGCCTGGACCTGGCGCGGCTGCTCGCCGACCCGCACGACGTGCTGCTGCTGGACGAGCCCACCAACCACCTCGCCCCGCAGCTCGTCGAGGAGCTCGAGCAGGCGATCGCGGCCTTCGACGGCGCTGTCGTCGTCGTCAGCCACGACCGGCGCTTCCGGGCGCGCTGGCGCGGCGACGTCCTGCGCCTCGGACCGGTGCAGGGCGGGCCGGCGCCCGGGTGAGCGCCGAGGGGGTGAGCGGCCGTGCTGGTCACCCCCCGGCCGCCTGCCGGTGGGGTCCGCTCCACCCGCGGTAAACCCGGCCCCGGCACGCTGTGGGAAACCCCTGCCGAACCTCGGAGGACCCTGTGCCGGAGAACACCTCGAACACCCTCGGCCGCCGCCACCTGCTCGGCCTGGGCGCCGCCACCGCCGCCGGTGGCGCCCTGGCCGCCCAGGTCGCCACCGCCGCCCCGGCCAGCGCCTCCCGCGGGCGCGGCCTGTCGTTCTCCGACGACGGGACGTTCCGCGTCGTGCAGTTCAACGACACCCAGGACAACCACCGCACCGACGTGCGGACCATCCAGCTCATCGAGCGCACCCTCGACGCGGAGCGACCCGGGTTCGTCGTCGTCAACGGCGACGTCGTCAACGGCGACATGACCACCGCGGAGCAGGTCCGCCAGGCGTACAACCACGTCGTCCTGCCCATGGAGGAGCGCCGGATCCCGTGGGCGGTGACCTTCGGCAACCACGACGAGGACTCCGTGGCCGCCACCGGGATGATCGAGGCGAGGATCCGGGAGTTCCTGTCCGGGTACCGGTACAACGTGGGTGGCACCGCCCGCGGTGTCAGCGGCGACTCCAACCAGGTGCTCACCGTCCGCACCCGCGGCGGCCGCGGTCCCGGTTTCGCCCTGTGGCTGCTGGACTCCGGGCGCTACTCCCCCGAGACCATCGCGGGGCAGGAGGTCGAGGAGTACACCTACGAGACCATCCACGCCGACCAGGTCGCCTGGTACCGCGAGCAGTCCGTGGCCCTGGAGCGCCGTGCGGGTGCACCGGTGCCCGGCCTGATGTTCTTCCACATCCCGCTGTGGGAGCACCGGTTCATGTGGTTCGGCTCGCCCACCGAGTGGACGGAGGAGTCGCACGCCGCGGCCGTCGTCAAGCACGGCATCGTGGGTGAGCGCAACGAGCGGGAGTACACCGCGCAGTTCAACCCCGGCCTCTTCCACGCCGCCCTGGAGCGCGGCGACGTCAGGGGCATCTTCTGCGGCCACGACCACATCAACACCTACGTCGGGAACTACTTCGGCATCCAGCTCGGGTACGGCCCCGGCACCGGGTTCGGCACGTACGGCCTGGGCGGGGACGACGAGCACCGGCTGCGCGGCGCCCGGGTGTTCGACCTGGACCTGGACCACCCGGGCGTGCTGAAGAGCACCCGCCCGGTGTTCGCCGCCGACCTGGGCATCGACCTCTCCCCCGAGCCGCAGCCCCTCGCGACCCCGAAGCCCCTCGGTCACCGCTGAGGTGCGCGACGGCCCCTCCGCCCGCGGGCGGAG
>NZ_JBJLRI010000042.1:0-37605 GCF_050871405.1 Kineococcus esterisolvens | reverse complement strand
CCCCCCCCCCCCCCCCCCCCCCCCCCCCCCCCCCCCCCCCCCCCCCCCCCCCCCCCCCCCCCCCCCCCCCCCCCCCCCCCCCCCCCCCCCCCCCCCCCCCCCCCCCCCCCCCCCCCCCCCCCACGACCGTCTCCGCCGGTGCGCCTACCCCGGTGAGGGAGCAGCCTCGTCCCAGCCGGTCTGCGGCGTGTCGCACCTCTCGCGGAAGACATACTGCGACACCAGCTTTCGCTGGCTGCTGGACCAGTCGATCGCCGGCCTGCGCTGCTCGGGCGGGAGGTACCCGATCCGGTACACGGCCATCAGCTCCAGGTCGTCCGGGACCCCGAGCAAGCCGGCGATCCGGTCCCACGCCCCCGGGACCTCCATGGGGAAGGACACGAACTGGATGCCGAGCCCCAGCTCCGTCGTGGTCAGCCAGACGTTCTCCATCGCCGCGCCCATGCTGAACAGCGAGTAGAACGCCGACAGCTCCCCCGGCCGGTACTCCGTGCGGTCCAGCAGGACGCCCATCAGCAGCGGCGAACCCGCCACCAGCCGCCGGTTCTCCTCCCCCAGCGTCTGCGGCACGCGCAGGGCGTTGACGACCCGCTGCCCGCGCCGGGTGAACACCTGCGAGGTGAACGGCCGAAGCGGCGCGGGCATCCGGTCGAACAGCATCCCGGACCGCTCCCGCTCCATCTCCTCGGCGCTGAAGCGGAACCACCGCTTGTACCGCTCGAAGAACGTGCCGCTGCTCATCGCCTGGGTCATGCTCTCGCCGCTGGTGCGGGCGACCGCCTCGATCGTCTCGCGCGACTCGACCAGCACGAACCGCCACGGCTGGCTGTTCAGCTGCGAAGGCGCGCGGCCCGCGACCTCCACGAGCAGGCGCTGGTGCTCCGCGGACACCGGGTCCGGGAGGAACGGACCGTTCGTCGTCCGGCGTCGCCGGATCGCCTCCAGCAGCTCCACGGGGTCAGCGCTCCCGCGGTGTGGTCAGCGCCGCCGCGTACGCGGGCGCAGCGGACAGCGCCAGCGCCACGTGCCCCCGGGACCGGGCCGAGACGCCCGGGACCGCCACCAGCGGCAACGCCACCGGCAGCAGGCGCCACAGCGCCCGGTCGCCACCGGCGGCCAGCTGCACCGCGGCCGCCGCCGTGAGCACCACCGTGCTCACGTACACGGCGTGGTGCACCCACCGGGCCCCCGAGGTGTCCAGGCGGCCGGTGGCGACGGCACCCCCGAGCGCGCAGTTGGCGCCGTAGCTGGCGGTGGCCGCGATGAGCAAGGAGCGTGGCACGCCGCGCATTCCACCACGTCGGAGCACCTGGTCCGGTGCGGCTCCCGTGCCATCTGCCGCGTCCTGCGTGTCAACGCGATTCGTCGTTCACCTTCACCCGCGAGAACCTCTTCTTCTCGTGAACCACAGGAGTTACAGTAGCGCCGTGACCACTCCCGGCGAGGGTCAGCACCCGCCAGACCTCGTGGACCTCGACCCGCCGCTCGCGGACCCGCCCCCGGCGACCGACCCCGTCTCCGTGGAGGCGTGGCTCGGCGCGCTCCCCGCCGCCCACCGCTCCGGGCGGGCACCCGCGACCTGGCGCGCCTACGCCAAGGACCTCGCCCACTTCGCCGGCTGGTGCGAGACCCAGGGGCGCGACCCCCTGCCCACGGACGGCCCCACCGTGGCGGCCTACCTCGAAGCGCACGGCGAACTGCTGACCCTGTCCACCCTGCGCCGGCGCCTGGCCGCGATCAGCGTGGCGCACAGCCTCATCGGGATCACCCGGCCCACCGCCGCCGACGAGGTGCACGCCACCTGGAAGCGGCTGCGACGCCGCTACGGCCCCACGCAGCAGGTGCGGCGGGTCGAGGCCGTGCTGACGCGCACCCTCGGGGACCTGGTGGCCCCGTTGCAGGAGGACTCCGTCATGGACGCCCGCGACCGCGCCCTGCTCGTCGTCGGGTTCGCCGGTGCGCTGCGGCGCTCCGAACTGGCGGCCCTCGACGTCGAGGACGTTGCGCGCACCCCGGAGGGGCTGCGGGTCACCGTGCGGGGTCGCGACGACGGGCAGGGCAAGGGCGACGGCGGGCGGCGACAGGTCGACCTGCCCTGGGGGGAGCACCGGGCCACGTGCCCCGTGCGTTCCTGGGAGACCTGGGCCTCGCTGGCCGGCCTGACCACCGGACCCGCGTTCCGGTCGATGACCAAGGGCGGCAGGTCCCTCAAGCCGCGGCGCATGACCGGAGAGGCGATCGCCGACGTTGTCAAGCGCCGGGCCGCCGCCATCGGCATGGACCCCGCCACCGTGGCCGGGCACAGCCTCCGCTCCGGCTTCGTGGCCTCCGCGGTGCGCTACGGCGTGCCCGACCGCTCGATCATGCGGCAGAGCGGGCACCGCTCCCCCGCGTCGCTGACCGCCTACGCCCAGGGCGCGGTCGTGCCGCAGGAGAACCCCGCCTCGCGGGTCGGCCTGTAGCGACCGCACGCCGCAGCCGCACCCCCCGCGCACGCACGGAAACCGGTACCGGTTCGACCCGGTACCGGCTCCCGCGGTGGTGGCGACGTGCCGTCAGTGCTCCCGCTCGCCCGAGCGGGCGCGTGCTCCGTGAGCGCCGGACCCGTCCGGCGACGCGTCGCCCCCGTCGGCGGAACCGGCGCGACCGGTGACCTCCTCGGTCCCCTCAGGGCTCTGGCCGTGACCCTCCGGGGCCGGGCGGCGCAGGCTGAGCACGATCGCCAGCGTCAGGGACACGATGATCACCGTCAGGCTCACCCAGGTGGGGATGTGGGGGATCGCGGGGCTGATGACCTCGTGGCCGGCCTGGAAGAACAGCTTCACGCCGATGAAGGCCAGGATGAACGCGAGCGCCTTGCTCAGCAGGTGGAAGCGCTCGAGCAGGCCGGAGAGCAGGAAGTAAAGCGCTCGCAGCCCCAGGATGGCGAAGGCGTTGGAGGAGTAGACCAGGAACGGGTCGCTCGTGACGGCCAGGACGGCCGGGACGCTGTCGACGGCGAAGAGGAGGTCGGCGGCCTCGATGGCCGCGACGACCGCCAGCAGCGGGGTGCCGTAGCGCTTGCCGGCCTCCTTGATGAAGAACTTCTGGCCGTGGTATTCGTCCTTGATCGGGACGATCTTCTTGAGCAGCCGGACCCCGAAGTTCTGGCTGGGGTCCATGTCCACGTCGTCGTCCTTGAGCATCTTCCAGGCCGACCACAGCAGGATCGCGCCGAAGACGAAGAGGACCGCGGTGAAGCGCTCCACGACGGCGACGCCCAGGCCGAGGAAGATGCCGCGGAAGACGAGGGCGCCGAAGACGCCGAAGAACAGGACGCGGTGCTGGTACTCGCGCGGGACCTTGAAGTAACCGAAGATCAGCGCGAAGACGAAGAGGTTGTCGACGGACAGGCTCTTCTCCAGCAGCCAGGCCGTCGTGTACGCGGTGCCCGCCTCGACGCCGTAGACGGCGAAGATGATGGCGCCGAAGATCAGGGCGATGCCCACCCAGACGGCGCTCCAGATGCCGGCTTCGCGGAACGAGATGACGTGGGCGCCGCGGTGTCCCAGCAGGTCGACGAGCAGCATCACCAGTACGACTGCGGCGAAGGCCACCCACGCCCAGAGGGGCACGTTGAGGCTCAGGTCCACTGCTTGCCTCCCGGTTCGGTGTCGGCGACGGTCGTCGCCACTCACTCCATGGTGGGGGTAGCGGGGAGATCCGGCAGGGTCGAGACGCGGACGACCTGAGCGCCGCTTCGTTGCCGGGACTCGGCAACGAAGCGGCGTTCGGGGGTCGCTCAGGTGTCGTCGTCGGGCCAGCCGAGCGCACGGGCGGCCAGGACGGCGGCCTGCAGGGCGAAGCGGCCGGAGGCGTCGGCGGGGTCGGCGCCGGTGAGGTCGCGCAGGCGGCTGAGGCGGTAGGTGACGGCGCGCACGGACAGGTGGAGGCGGCGGGCGGTCTCGGTGGCGTTGCCGCCGGCGGCCAGGTAGGCCTCGACGGTGGCCAGGTAGGGCTCCGGGCCGCCGCGCACGTCGCGCAGGGGGTCCAGGAGGGTGCGCACGAGGTCGCGGGCGGCGGTGCGGTCGCGCAGGAGGACGTCGTGGACGACGAGGTCGGCGGTGTCGGCGACGGGGTCGCTCCAGTCGAGGCGGTGGGCCAGGTCCAGGGCGCGGCGGGCCTGCTCGTAGGACTGCACGACGGCGCCGGCGCCGGCGCCGGGGCGGCCCACGCCGGCGCGCCAGCCGGTGGTGGCCGGTGGCCCCAGGACGGTGCGCACGCGGTCCAGGACGTCTCGGACGGCGTCGCGGTCGGGGGCCGCGAAGACGACGACCAGGGCGCCGTCCTTGGTGGCGACCAGGGGGTCGGCGTCGGCGGCGCTCCCCTGCAGGCGGCGCTCGAGGCCGGCCAGGAGCGTGGAGCCCTCGGTGTACGGGGTGCCGGCGCGCACGACGGTGACGGCGTGCGGGGCGGCGAGGTCCAGGCCGTAGCGCTGGGCGCGGTGCAGCAGGCCGGGCAGGTCGGAGCTGCCGGTGAGCAGGTCGTCGACGAACTCGCGGCGGGCGGACTCCTCGCGTCGCACCAGCTGACGGCGGGCGAGCTGGTAGCCCTCGGTGAGGGCGGCGACGGCGTCGTCGGAGGCGCGCAGGAGGACTTCCCCGGCGTCGACGACGGCCCCCGCGTCCACGGGCGCGCCGTCGGTGGCGCGGGTGCCGTCGGTGGCTGCGGCGACGGGCGGCAGCAGGCGCCACAGGCGCCAGGCGGCGGAGAGGTACAGGTCGAGCAGGGCGCGCAGCGCCACGCCGTTGCCGGCGGCGCGCTCGCCGAGGGCGCGGTAGCGGGCGGTGCGGTGGGCGGGCAGGCGGCGGCGTGCGAGGACGGCCGTCCAGACGGCGTCGAGGAAGTCGCCCAGGAGGTCGGGGTCCAGCCCGCCGGCGTCGCGGGCCGCGGCCTCGGCGACGGCGGCGAGGACCGGTGGCGGCGGGGTGGGTGCGTGGCCCGGCTGCCGGGGGTCGGGGGGCACGGGGCCACTGTGCCAGGCGGGGGCTGGCGGTCTGAGCTGTGCGCTCCGTGAGTGACGAGTGACGTGTCGTGGACGTGAGGCCGCTCACATCGGCTGTCCCCAGCTACGTGTCGGTCTTCCGGGTGCCGACGTTGCGGGGGGTAGTCTCGCGGCCGGACGGACCTGGAGGGGTCCTCCGCACCGGTGTCCCGCGAGGCGCCGGAACCCCGCAGGTACCCGCCGCCGACCCGGGCTCGCGCCCCTGAACGCTCTGGACGTGCCGATCGTGCTGCTGAACCCCCTGACCGCCGCCCCGCTGCCCACCGCCGAGCGTCCCACCGGGACCACGGAGGTCCCCTCGCGCGTCCCGCTCGTGGCTGCCGGGTCGCGTGCGCGCGGTGGTCGCCGTCCGGTGGCGCTGCTGGCGCTGGCGGTGCTGGGGGTGGGCTGCCTGGGGCTGGGCACGCCGGGTGCGGCGTCGGCGGCGGTGCCCGCGGCGCTGGGTGCGGTGCAGGCCCCCACGGCGGAGGAGCTGGAGCAGGCGCGGCGGGCCGCTGAGCAGTCGCGCGGGGCGGCGGAGGCGGCGCAGCAGCAGCTCAGCGGTGCGCAGGCGGCCCTGGACGCGCTGGCTGCGCAGGCCAGCGCGGCGCTGGAGCGCTACCAGGTGGCGATGGAGGCGAAGGCCGCCGCCGAGGCGGAGGAGGCCGCGCAGCGCCAGCGGCTGGCCGAGGCCGAAGCCACGTTGGCGGAGGGCAAGAAGGACCTGGGGCAGTGGGCCTCGCAGGCCTACCGCGGTGGGGGCTCGCTGCAGCAGTACTCCAGCCTGGTGACGGTGCTGCAGCAGGGCCCCACGGACGAGACGACCAGCGCGCTGGCGTCGGTCAAGCGCATCGGTGACGGGCGCAGCAGCGCGGTGACGGCCTACGAGGAGGCGCAGCGCGTGCAGGCCGACGCCACGGCGCGGGCCGAGGCCGCGGCGGTGGAGGCGCGGACGCAGGCGGACGCGGCGGCGGCGGCCAAGCAGGAGTCCGACGCGCTCGTGGAGCAGCAGCGCACCGAGGTGGCCGAGCTGGCGGTCCTGCAGGCGGCGGCCTCGGGCGCGGCGCTGACCGACGAGCAGCGGGCCGCGAACCTGGAGAAGGCGAAGGTCGAGGCGGAGGCCCGCGCGGCCGCCGCCGCGGCGGCCTCGGGCGCGTCGGTCTCCGGTGGGCTGGTGGGGCCGGTCGGCGAGTGCACGGGGGCGTCGACGGCCGGGTACGCCAACGGGCAGATCCCGCGCAGTGCGCTGTGCCCCCTTTGGGCCGCGCCGAACCACGTGCTGCGCGCCGACGCGGCAGCCGCGTTCAACAGGCTCAGCGAGGCGTTCGCCCGGGAGTTCGGCAAGTTGATCTCGGTGACCGACTCCTACCGCACGCTGGCCGGGCAGATCTCCGTCGCGGCGCGCAAGCCGGGTCTGGCGGCGCGGCCCGGGACGAGCCGGCACGGCCTGGGCATCGCGGTGGACCTCGGTGGTGGCATCCAGAACGCCTCCTCGGCCGAGCACCTCTGGATGGACCGCAACGCGGCGCTGTACGGGTGGATCAACCCGGCTTGGGCGCAGAACCGTGGTGGGCAGTTCGAGCCGTGGCACTGGGAGTTCACCGGCTGATGAGGCCGCCCGCGCCGCGCCCCGTGGCGCGGCACCCGTTCTGCGAGCACCCGGGCCCCCTGGCGGTGGCGCACCGCGGTTTCTCGCTCACGGGCCGGGAGAACACGCTGGCGGCGTTCGCGGCGGCGGTGGAGCTGGGCTTCACCCACCTGGAGACCGACGTGCGCGCGACGGCCGACGGGCGGTTGGTGGCCTTCCACGACGAGCGGCTGGACCGGGTCAGCGACGTGAGCGGGCAGTTGGCGGCGCTGCCGTGGTCGGTGGTGCGCACCGCGAGGGTGGGATCCTCCTCAGGGGGTCCCGGTGAGCCGGTGCCGTTGCTGGAGGACGCGCTGGGGTCCTTCCCCGGGGCGCGGTTCAACGTGGACGTCAAGACGCCGGCGGCGCTGGCGGGCCTGGGCGGGGTGCTGCGGCGCACCGGCGCGCACGGGCGGGTGCTGCTGACCTCGTTCAGCGAGCGGCGTCGGGTGGCGGCGCTGGCAGCGGCCGGGCGCGGCGCGGACGGCTCGCGGCCGGCGACGTCGGCGAGCCTGGTGCGCACGGCGGCGGCGCTGGCGGGGTTGCGCTCGCCCGGGGCGGTGCGTGCGGCGGTGGTCCGTGCCGCGTTGGGGGGCGTGGACGCGGTGCAGGTGCCCGTGCGCCACCGCGGGGTGGCGGTGGTCTCGGAGGCCCTGGTGGACGCGGTGCACCGCGCGGGGGCGCAGGTGCACGTGTGGACGGTGGACGAGGCCGTGCAGATGCACGCCCTGCTGGACCTGGGGGTGGACGGCCTGATCACGGACCGGGCGGACGTGCTGCGCGGGGTGCTGCGCGCCCGCGGGCAGTGGGTGCCGGGGTGACGGCACCGCCGGCCCGGGCGCTGGACCCGGCGGTGCCGGACGGACCGGGGCGCGCGCTGCTGCGGGCGCGGCGCAGCTGGTACGTGTACGACTGGGCGAACTCGGCGTACGTGACCACGACGGCGACGGTGCTGTTCGCGCCGTACCTGACGGTGCTGGCACGGCGGGCGGCGTGCGAGGGCGTCGCGGAGGGCTGCACCCGGGCGCTGTCGGTGCTGGGCGTGCAGGTGGCGCCGGGGTCGCTGGCGTTGTACACCACGACGCTGGCGACGTTGCTGTCGGCGCTGCTGCTGCCGTTCGCGGGGGCGGTGGCCGACAGGGCGCGGCGGCGCAACGTGCTGCTGGGGGTGTTCGCGTGGCCGGGGGCCGCGGCGGCGACGGCGATGGTGGCCCTGAGCGGGGACCGCTGGGAGCTGGGAGTGCTGCTGGCGGTGGTGGCGACGTTGTCGCTGACGGCCTCCAGCGTGGTCAACGACGCGCTGCTGTGCGACGTGGCGGCGCCGGCCGAGCGGGACGCGGTGTCCTCGCGGGGGTGGGCGGCCGGGTACCTGGCGGGCTTCCTGCTGCTGGGGCTGAACCTGGTGGTGGTGTCCTCCCCCGGCCTGCTGGGGCTGGACGAGGAGGGCGCGGTGCGCCTGTCGCTGGCCTCGGCAGGCCTGTGGTGGGGGGCGTTCACCCTGGTGCCGGTCCTGGGGTTGCGGCACCTTCCAGCGCGGCGCCCGCCGGTGGACGCGGCCGGTGGTGGGGTGCTGGCCCCGGCGCGGCAGCTGGTGCGCACGCTGCGGGGTCTGCGCCGGTACCCGCAGGCGCTGCGGTTCCTGCTGGCGTACTTCGTCTTCAACGACGGCATCCAGACGGTGGTGGCCGCGGCGAGCGTGTACGGCCAGGAGCAGCTGGGGTTCGGTTCCTCGCAGCTGATCACCACCGTGCTCCTCGTGCAGGGGGTGGCCTTCGGCGGTGCGCTGCTGTTCGGGCGCGCTGCTCGACGCTTCGGTGCGCAGCGCACGGTGCTGGCCGGGCTCGGGCTGTGGATCGTGGTGGTGCTGGCGGCGTTCGCGGTGCCGCGCGGCGCGTTCGAGGCGTGGCTGGCGCTGGCGGTGCTGATCGGGCTCGTCCTGGGCGGCACGCAGGCGCTGGCCCGCTCGATGTTCAGCCGCCTGGTGCCGGTAGGGGCCGAGGCGGAGTACTTCGGGCTCTACCAGGCCGGTGAGCGGGGGACCAGCTGGCTGGGCACGCTGGTGTTCGGTCTGGTGGCGCAGCTGAGCGGTTCGTACCGGCCGGCGCTCGTGGCGCTGCTGGTGTTCTTCGTGGTGGGGGCGTGGCTGCTGCGGCGGGTGGACGTGGCCGCCGGAGCTCGTGACGCGGGTCAGGGGTGAGCCTGCCGGGAGTCCGACGCCGGAACGTCGACGACCCCCCGCAGGGGGACACCACGGGCAACGACCCAATCACTATGCGTTACCGATCCGCTGCGCTGCGCACACGACCTCCACACGTTCGCCGCGGCACGCCCGGAACAGGGGCCAGGTGCGCGGCGTTCTACCCGGGGAGTCCCCTTCCCCCCGGGTCCGCGGGAGGGCAGGGAACCGTACGTGGGGAGGTCACATGAGCGAGCGCAACCTGCGAGGGTCCCGACTCGGGGCCGCCAGCCTCGAGAGCGAGTCCGGCGTCGAACTGGCCGAGCGCCAGCAGATCAGCTACCACTGCCCCAACGGCCACACCACCGTGGTGCCCATGTCGCTGGAAGCCGACGTGCCCGCGCTGTGGGAGTGCCGCTGCGGTGAGGAAGCCCTGCGCGCCGACACCGAGGCACCGGAGAAGAAGTCGGGCAAGCCGGCGCGCACGCACTGGGACATGCTCCTGGAGCGGCGCACCATCGCCGAGCTCGAGGTCCTGCTGGACGAACGCCTTGAGCTGCTGCGCAGCCGGGCGCTCATCAAGCGCAGCGCCTGAGCAGCCGACACCGAGGGCCGGCTCACCCGCACGGGTGAGCCGGCCCTCGTGCGTGCGAGCTCACCCTCCCCCGCCGGGCGGCGCAGGCCGGTCCCGCCGGTCCCCCGGCCACCCGAGGGTGCGCCGCGGCCCGGGCGGGTCCTCGGGCACCACCTCACCGTCCACCACCTCAGCGTCCACCACGTCGCCGTCCACCACGCGCGCACGGCCCGCGGCGCCGAGGTCCAGACCCGCACGACCCAGCGCCCGCCGCAGGCGAGCCCGCAGGAGGCGGGCGCCCAGCCGGCGCACCAGCACCCGCGTCGGCGGCAGCAGGCACAGCAGCGCCAGCACGTCGCTGAGCAGGCCGGGCAGGACGAGCAGCGCTCCCCCGGCGCCGACCAGCACCGCGTCGCCCACCGGCCCGGGACCCGGCGGCGCGGTACCGCCCGGGAACGCACCCGGGAACGCCTGGCCGCCCGCCGAGCGCAGCGCACCCAGCGCCCGGCGACCGGCCCGGCGCAGCACCGCCACCCCCGCCAGGGTCTCCACCACCAGCAGCACCAGCACCCCCACCGGGGTGATCACGTCCGCCAGCAGCACCAGCAGCCAGACCTCCACCGCGAGCAGCACCAGCAGGCCCAGCAGGACCGGCGCCGCCCAGCGCGGCCGGCGCCCGCGCACGGGCCGCGCCCCCCGGCCGCCCGTTCCACGGGCCTGCGCACCAGGGCCCAGGGGGACGCTCACAGCGCCACCGGGCTGGGGCGCTCGCCGGTCCCGCCGGTCGGCCGGGCGCCCGCGCTGACTCCGCGGCGCTTGGCCGGGCCACGTGGACCACGGCGCGCGGTGACCAGCAGCACCATTCCCAGCACGCTCAGCGCCAGCTCGGGAACGGCGCCCAGGCGGGTGGAGAGGGTCTGGCTGGAGCGCAGCGCCACCTCGCCCTGCAGGACGGCGGTGGTGAACAGCGACGTCTCCTGGTGAGCCGTGCCGTCGGGCGCGATCAGGGCGCTGACGCCGACCGTGGAGATCTGCACCACGGCCCGCCCGGACTCCACTGCCCGCAGTCGGGACATCGCCAACTGCTGGACCGCCTCGTCGGAGTAGCCGAAGGTGGCGTTGTTGGTCTGCACGACCAGGAACTGCGCGCCGGCGCGCACCGACTCGCGCACGGTGTCGTCGAAGGCCACCTCGAAGCAGATGACGTCACCGATGCGGGCGCCGGCCGCCTCCAGCAGTCCCACCGCGTCGCCGTGCACGAAGTCGCGGGTGACCAGGTCGACCTTGTCGGTGAACGAGCGGAAGAAGTCCCGGTGGGGCACGTACTCGGCGAAGGGGGCGGGACGCTGCTTGACGTAGTGGCGCGCCGGGTCCTGCAGCGCCCCGTCGATGCCGTCCTGCGGCGTGACCAGCAGGCCCGTGTTCGACACGTTCGGGGCGGGTCCGTCGACGACGGCCCCCACGAGCACCGGTGCGCCGATCGCCCGCGCGGCGGCCTCGATGACGCGCTCGGCATCGGCGTTCCCGTAGGGGTCGATGTCGCTGGAGTTCTCCGGCCACAGGACGACGTCCGGCTGCTGGGCCGCCCCCGCAGCGACCTGCGCGGCCAGCTCCTGCGTGGCACGGGCGTGGTTGTCCAGCACGGCGCGGCGCTCGGCGTTGAAGTCCAGCCCCGCCACGGGCGTGTTGCCCTGCACGGCGGCCACCTGGAGCGTCCCGTCCTCGGTGGCGGTCGGGCGCGGCACCAGGGCACCCGCGGCCGTGACCGCGGCGGCGGCCAGCACGGCGGCCGCAGCCGGCACGGCCCGCGGCACCGCCCGGGCGGCACCCGGGGGAGCCGGCAGGCGCAGCAGGGCGTGCACGGCGGCGGCCAGCAGCGCCCCGGCGAGCGCGACGGCGAAGGTGACCAGGGCGGTGCTGCCGACCGAGGCCAGCGCCACCGTGGGGGCGTCGGCCTGGGAGAAGGCCAGCCGGCCCCACGGGAAGCCCTCGAACGGCACCCGGGCGCGCAGCGCCTCCACGCCCACCCACCCGCACGCCACGGCCAACGGCCCCAGGTGGGCGCGGGCGCGCTGCAGGCGCGGCAGCACCGCCCCCAGGGCCAGGTAGAAGAGCGCGCAGGCCGTCGCCAGCGCGAACCACGGCAGCAGACCCACGTAGGTGCCGCTCCAGGCCAGGTGCGGCACGAGGAAGGCCCACCCGAACACGAGGCCGGCCAGCGCACCGCGCCGGACGCGCACTCCCGTGGTCGCCAGTGTCAGCAGCGCCACCCCCACCGGCGCGGTCCACCACAGCCCACCCGCGCGGACGGCGCCGGGGAACGCCGCCCACGCGGCGACACCGCCCGCCAGCGCCAGGGCCAGCGTCATCGCCGGGGAGGGGCTCACCGGGGCGGGGGGCGGTGTGCGGCTCACCGCTCGAGGGTACGCGGCCACGCGGAGGCGCGGGGGCGGGTGGGGGGACCAGGCCGGGTCCGCCGCACCCCTCGGGCCGTCGTGCACCCCGTCGGCTACGAGGTGCACGCCGTTGTCTAAGGGCGTGCGGACCCGACCGCGCCCACTCCGGCCGGTTGGTCAGCGTCCGCCGTCGCAGGTGGTGCGGCTGCGGCGGCGGGTGATCGGCCGGGCCGGCCGGCTTCCCCGTCGTGGGCTGCCTGACCGAAGCTACTCGGACACGCAGCGCTGTCAACCGGGCCGTGACCTGCGAGAACGCGCATCGCCGCTGGTCAGAGCGCCGCCCGCACGGGCGGATCCAGCCCGGGAGGCGGCGTTCCCCGGCGTGTCGGGCGGTGTGTCGGGGGGTGTCCAGCCGGTGCACACACGGTGGTGCGACAGTGGACGGACGGGACGCGTGGGGTCAGCGGGGCGGTTCCTCCCGCGCCAGGACGTCGTGCACCACGACGCCCTCGACCGCCGTGCGCAGGCACCGCGGCGCGGGAGTGCCGGGCGTCAGGTCGGGCAGGCCGGGGGTGCCGGAGCGGGCGTCGGTGCTCCAGCCGGACAGGCGCCGGTCGGGGGCCTGGACCACCAGGTCCCCCGCCTCCCACACCGCGTAGGTGGCCGGTGCCCCCGGGCGCAGCACCCCGGGGTGCCCGAGCCCGGCCAGGCGGTGCCCGCCACGGGTGTGGGCCAGGAACGCCGCCCGCACCGAGATCGCGTGCTCCTCGCGGTGCGGGAAGGCGGCCGCGCGCACCGCCGCCCACGGGTCCAGGGGCGTGACGGGGCTGTCGGAACCCAGCGCCAGCGGCACGCCGGCGACGGCCAGGGCGGCGAAGGGGTGCAGCGCGGCGGCGCGCTCGCGGCCCAGACGCTGCTCGTACAACCCCCCCGGCCCGCCCCAGGTGGCGTCGAAGGCCGGCTGCGCGGACACCCCCACCCCCAGTCGGCCCAGGACCGCGACGACCCCGGCGTCCGCGGCGACCGCGTGCTCCACCCGGTGACCGCGGGCGGCGACCGCGGCGACCCCCAGCTCGTCGGCGACACGCACCAGGGCCTCCGCCAGGACGTGCAGAGCGGCGTCCCCGATGGCGTGGAACGCCGCCTGCACGCCGGCGCGGGTGCAGGCGGCCAGGTGCGCGCGCACGGCGTCGACGTCCAGGTGCAGGCTGCCCCGGGACCCGGGGGCGTCCGCGTAGCCGTCGCTCAGGGCAGCGGTCCGCGAGCCGAGGGAACCGTCGACCGAGAGGTCGCCCCCCACGCCGGCCAGGCGCACACCCCGCTCCGCGAAGGCGGCCAGCAGGTCGTCCACGGCGCCCGGGTCCGTCAGTGCCTGGGCGTGGTAAGGGACCACGTCAGGCAACGGCTCCCGGCCCCGGGCGCGCTCAGCGGCGCTGCCGGGTCCGGCCAGGGCCACCAGCGCGGCCAGGTCCCCCGGCGGGGCCAGGGCGGGACCGGACATCTCGTGCACGGCGCCGATCCCGCGGGCCGCGGCAGCGCGCAGAGCGGCCCGGCGGGCGCCCAGCGCCGCCGCGGGGCCCAGGGCGTCCCAACGGGCGTCCAGGGCCGCGTGGTGGGCCGCCCCGGACACCAGCGCGCTGCCCGGCGCCCCGGCGGGGACGAGGGGCAGCCCGGCGCGCTGGGCGAGGGCGCTGGACACCAGGGCGCTGTGGCCGTCCACCCGCGCGAGGTGCACGGGAGCACCGGCAGCCGCGGCGTCCAGCTGCGCACGGGTGGGCAGCCCTCCCCCGCTCCAGGCGCTCTCGTCCCAGCCGGCACCGGTGACCAGGTCCCCGCTGCCGCGGCCGCGGACCGCGCGGGCCACGGCGGCGAGCAGCTCAGCGGCGGAGCGCACCCGGGCCAGGTCGATGCCCGTGGCCCGCAGCCCCGTCTCGGTCAGGTGCACGTGGGAGTCGACGAAGGCGGGGGTGACGAGCGCACCCCGCAGGTCGACCACCTCCTCGTCCCCGCGCGTCCAGGAACCGGCAGCCTCGTCCGGGCCGACCCAGGCGACGGTCCCGCCGTCGACGAGCATGGCCGTGGCGAAGGGATCGGCGGGGCTGTAGACGGCGCCACCGCGGTAGAGCCGTCGCGCGCCGGGTCGGGGTTCGTCCACCGGTGCAGGGTAGGCGGCAGGGTCGGAGGTGACGTTCCCGCCTCGTCCCTCCCGGCGGGCTGGGCCCGGCCGGACCTCCGGCCGGGCCCAGCCCGCAGGCCTCCAGCGGGTCAGGCGCCGGCGCCCTGCCCCACCGGCATCTGCCCGGCGGGCAGCTCGGTCACCGCGGCGGGGTCGGGCGCGTCCACGTCCACGTCGCTGCCCCAGTCGTAGTAGTCCATGCTCACCTCGGCGCTGCCGCCGTCGAGGTCGGCCACCTGCACCACCAGGCGCACGGGGCGGTTCTCCTCGTCCACGTAGAGGGTGAACGGCACGCTGCCCACCTCCGCAGCGGCCTGCTCGGCCTCCGCGGTGCGCTGCTCGGCGGGCAACTGCTGCAGCGCCTCCTGCAGGTCGATGGTGCCGCTGAAGCCTCGCGCCTCGACACCGCGCACGTCGATCGAGGGCACCTCCCGCACGTCGTCGGCGACGGCGCGCAGCTGCTCCAGCTGGTGGGCCGGGTCCAGGGTGGCGGTGTCCAGGCCGGCGGCGGCCGCGGCCTCCAGCGGCAGGCGGACCCACTGGCCCTGGCCGGTCAGCGGCGCCCCGGAGACGTAGGCCACGTCGTCGACCAGGCGCAGCTCGACCTGACCGCCGGCGACGGTCCCGGCATCGGCGGGCAGGGTCAGCTGCAGGCGGACCTCCTCCTCGGCGGCGTCGAAGGCACCCTCGCCCGAAACGGTCGCGCCCTCCCCGTCGGGAGCGGTGGCCTCGGCGGTGAAGGCGAACTTCGCACTGCCGGCGGTGCTGGACCGCTCGGCGGAGGCCTGGACGACCTCGTAGGCGCTCAGCTCGGTCGTGACGGCACCGGTGGCGGCCGGGTCCTCGCCGCCGCAGGCGCTCAGGCCCACGGCGAGGGCCGCCGCACCGCTGGTGGCCAGCAGCGCCAGCCGGCGCGGACGGGTGGTGCGGGTGGTCTGGCGGTCGGTGGTGTGCACAGCGGTCCCCTCGTCGTCGCACGGCCCACCCGGGCGCCCGGTGCACGACGGGCGGGTCCGCTTCCCCTCCAGGGTGCGGCACGCGCGGCGCTCCCGCGTCCTCCGCTCGTCGGTGACCGGGCGCGACCTCCGGGGGACCCCCTCGCGGACCCGCCGGAGGACACGGCCTGGTGCGAGGATCCCCGGGTGGCCGACCCCTCCCCCACCCCGCCCCCCGGCGCCCCCGCCCGGTTGCTGCTGCTGGACGCGGCGTCGCTGTACTACCGGGCCTTCCACGGCGTGCCGCAGTCGCTGACGGCCCCCGACGGCACACCGGTCAACGCCGTGCGCGGCTTCCTGGACGCCGTCGCCCACCTGGTCACCGAGCACCGGCCCGGGCGGCTGGTGGCCTGCTGGGACGACGACTGGCGCCCGGCGTTCCGGGTCGCGGCGCTGCCGTCCTACAAGTCGCACCGGGTGGGGGCGGACGGCGGCGAGGACTCCCCCGCCGCACTGGGCCCGCAGGTGCCGGTCATCTCCGAAGTCCTGGCGGCGCTGGGCGTGGCGAGGGTGGGCTGCCCCGGCTTCGAGGCCGACGACGTGATCGCCACGCTCGCGACCCGCGCGGTGGCGGCCGGCGGGGTGGCGGTGGACGTGGTCACCGGGGACCGGGACCTGTTCCAGCTCGTCGACGACGCCGCACGGGTGCGCGTGGTCTACGTCGGCAGGGGCGTGCGCAAGGCGGAGGTGGTGGACCAGGCGTGGCTGGCCGAGCGCCACGGGGTGCGCGACGGGGCCGGGTACGCGGACCTGGCGGTGCTGCGCGGAGACCCCTCCGACGGCCTGCCCGGTGTCGCCGGCATCGGGGGCAAGACGGCCGCGGGGTTGCTGGCCCGACACGGCGACCTGGCCGGTGTGCGCGCGGCGGCGGCCGCCCCCGGCTCGACCGTGCCGGCCGCACAGCGCCGCCGGCTGCTGGAGGCGGCCGCCTACCTGGACGCCGCCCCCGTGGTCGTGCGGGTGGTGCGCGACGCTCCCGTGCCGGTCGTGCCCGACGCGCTGCCGGCGACCGCCGCCCACCCGCGGGCGCTGGAGCGTCTCGCGCAGCGCTGGGGGCTGGCCTCCAGCGTCGCCCGGGTGCTCGACGCCCTGGCGGGTGCGCACGCCCGAGGGGCTGACCCGGGCGGGCCCGCCCCTGGACGGAGCTGACCCTGCAGGTGAGGTCGAGGGTCCGGCTGCGGACCCTCCGGTCGAGCTGGAGGGTCCGCAGCCGGACCTCAGGTCAGCGAGGTGTGGGCCACGACGCCGCGACGGACCAGGTCGACGGCGTCACGCGCGGCCGAGCGCACCAGGGGGTCCACGGAGGCGGCGGCGATCTGGTCGAGGAGGTCGACGAGCTGCTTGCAGCGGCGCACGAAGTCCCCGGCGGCCAGGTCCGCCTCGCGCAGCACCGCGTCCAGGCGGTGCCCGGAGGCCCAGCGGTGCACGGCCCACGCCAGGCCGGCGTCGGGCTCGCGGGTGACGGGCACCTTGTGGTGCTCCTCGCGGTCGGTGAGGTCGCTCCACAGGCGCACGGTCGTGTCGATGGCGTCCTCGGCCCGGCGCGGGATGCGCTCGGGGCCCGAGCCCTCGTCGCGACGCGACTCGTGCACGAGGGTGGACACGGCGGCTGCGAGGTCGGCGGCGCCCAGGCCGGCCCAGGCGCCGTGGCGCAAGCACTGGGCGACCAGCAGGTCGGTCTCGGCGTTGATGCGGCGCAGGGTGCGGCCGGGATCGGTGACGGCGGTGCCGTCGGGGCTCAGGTAGCCCAGCTCGGCCAGCAGGTCGCACACGCGGTCGAAGGTGCGGGCGATGGTGCCGGTGCGCCCCTCGATGCTGCGCTGCAGGGCGCGGGTGTCGCGGGCCAGCTTCTCCTCGCGCACCGCCCAGCGCGCGTGCTCCTCACGCTCGGAGCAGCCGTGGCAGGGGTGCGAGCGCAACTGCTCGCGCAGGTCGGCGAGCACCGTGTCGTCGGTGCCGGCGCTCGCGCTGCGACGGCGCGGCGGGAGGTCGCCGCCGCCGACCCGGGCCAGGGCGTTGCGCAGCGAGGAGGCCAGGTCTCGGCGGGCCTGGGGACTGCGCCAGTTGAACGCCTTGGGCACCTTCACGCGGGTGACGGGTTCCACGGCGGCGGTGAAGTCGTGCGCGGAGATGGTGCGCACCTGCCGGTCCTGGCTGAGCACGCGCGGGGAGGGGCCGTCGAACCCCTTGCCGTCCACCAGGTCCAGCACCACGCCGAAGACCTCGCGGCGGCCACCGGGCAGGCGCACGACGTCTCCGGTGCTCAGGCGCCGCACGGACGTGCGGGCCTCGGCGCGCCGCTGCGCCGCGCCGGCGCGGGACAGCTCCTTCTCGCGCTCGCCGACCCGCTGGCGCAGGGCGAAGTACTCGGCGAAGTCGCCCAGGTGGCAGGTCATGGCTTGGCGGTAGCCGTCCAGAGCGCGCTGCTGGTCGCGGATCTGCTGAGCCTGGCCCACGACGGCGCGGTCGGCCTGGAACTGCGCGAAGGACGTCTCGAGGATGTCGCGGGCGCGGTCGCGACCGACCTGCTCGACGAGGTTGACGGCCATGTTGTAAGTGGGCCGGAAGCTGGAACGCAGGGGGAAGGTGCGCCGGGACGCCAGGCCGGCGACGGCCTCGGGGTCGGTGCCGGCGCTCCACAGGACGACGGCGTGGCCCTCGACGTCGATGCCGCGGCGGCCGGCGCGGCCGGTGAGCTGGGTGTACTCCCCCGGTGTGACGTCGACGTGGGTCTGCCCGTTCCACTTCACCAGCCGTTCCAGCACGACCGAGCGCGCCGGCATGTTGACGCCCAGGGCGAGGGTCTCGGTGGCGAAGACGGCTTTGACCAGGCCGGCGGCGAAGAGGTGCTCGACGGTCTCCTTGAACACCGGCAGCAGGCCGGCGTGGTGGGCGGCCAGGCCGCGTTCGAGGCCGTCCAGCCACTCCCAGTAGCCCAGGACCGCGAGGTCGGAGGAGGGGATCTCCGCGCAGCGCTCCTCGGCGACGGCGCGGATCGTCCTGCCCTCCTCGGGCGTGGTGAGCCGCAGCCCCCAGGCCACGCACTGCCCCACGGCGGCGTCGCAGCCGGCGCGGCTGAAGATGAAGGTGATGGCCGGCAGCAACCCGGCGGCGTCCAGGACCTCCAGGACCTGCGCGCGGCTGGGGGTGCGCCCGCCGGGCGGGCCGGCTGCGTAGCGACCGCCGCCCGGGCGCGAGCGCACCGGTCCGCGGCCACGGCCACGGCCCCGCCCCGGGCCGGCGGCCAGGCGGTCGCTGCGCAGTTGCTGGCGGGACATGGCCACCAGTTCGGGGTTGACGATGGCCCCGGGCACGAGCGAGCCCTCGTCGCCCTCCAGGGGGTCGCCCGCGGGGTCGGTGAACAGGTCGTACAGCTCGGTGCCGACGAGCAGGTGCTGCCACAGCGGCACGGGACGGTGCTCGGAGACGACGACCTCGGTGTCGCCGCGCACGGTGTCCAGCCAGGCACCGAACTCCTCGGCGTTCGAGACGGTCGCCGACAGCGAGGCCACGAGGACGTCGGAGGGCAGGTGGATGATCACTTCTTCCCACACGGCGCCGCGCGAGCGGTCGGCCAGGTAGTGCACCTCGTCCATGACGACGTAGCCCAGGCCGTCCAGCAGCGGGGAGCCGGCGTACAGCATGTTGCGCAGCACCTCGGTGGTCATGACGACCACGGGCGCCTCGCCGTTGACGGAGTTGTCACCGGTCAACAGCCCGACGCTGGCGGTGCCGTGGCGTTCGGCGAGCTCGGCGTACTTCTGGTTGCTGAGGGCCTTGATGGGGGTGGTGTAGAACGCCTTGCGGCCGGTGCGCAGGGCGAGGTGCACGGCGAACTCGCCGACGACCGTCTTGCCCGCGCCGGTGGGGGCGGCGACCAGCACGCCGCGGCCGGCTTCGAGGGCCTGGCACGCCTGCAGCTGGAAGCCGTCGAGGTCGAAGCCGAGCGTGCTCGCGAACTGCGCGAGCTGGGTGCGCGACTCCTCGGTGCGACGGCGCGCTGCCGCGTAGCGTTCCGCGGGGCTCGCCATGCGGCGACAGTACGTCACGGCCACCACCGGTGCGCGGCGGGGCTGCGCTCCTCAGGCCAGGACGCGCAGCGCTGCGGGCACCGCCTCGCACGTCAGGGGCAGGGTGCCGACCGGTTCGCCGTCGGCGTGCGGGTGGGGCAGGCGCTGCGCCCGTGCGACGCGGCGGGTGCCGGGCTCCTCGTCGAGGGGTTCCAGCCGCACGCGGCGGGCGCGGTGCACCTGCACGGCCGGGGAGCGCAGGTGCTCGCCCGTGCGCAGGCGGGTGAACAGGCGCAGCGCCGCCGGCGGGGGCAGTTCGTCGACGACGACGACGTCCAGCAGCCCGTCGGTGGGGTCGGCGTCCGGGGCCATCCGCAGCCCGCCGCCGTAGCAGGAGGTGTTGGCGACGGCGGCCAGCAGGACCCGGCGGCGCAGCTCCCGCCCGTCCAGCTCGATGCGCAGGCCCACCCCGCGCACCAGCGCCAGTTCACGCAGCGCCGCGAGGGTGTAGCGGGCCGGGCCGGGGGGCCAGCGCCAGGCGTTGGCGCGTTCGTTGACCAGGGCGTCCACCCCGGAGGCGACGATGCTGGCGCACCAGCGCTCGCCCTCGGCGGTGCGCAGGTGGATGGCGTCCACGTCGCGGTGGCGGCCCTCGCGCAGGGCGGCGGAGAGCGCGGCGACCGACACGGCCGGATCGCCCAGCGGCAGGCCGAGGCCTCGCGCGATGTCGTTGCCCGTCCCGGCGGGGACGATGCCCAGGGCGGTGCCGGTACCGGCGACCTCCTGCACGGCGGCGTGCACGAGCCCGTCACCGCCGACGACGACGAGGGCCTGCTCCTGGCGGGCGACGCGGCGGGCGACGCGGCGGGCGGCGCGGCGGGCGGCGTCGAGGTCGGGGCCGGACAGGTCGGTGACCTCGTGGCCCAGCCGGCGCAGCTCGGCGCGCACCCGGGCGCCGGCGGCGAAGCCCGACCCGCGTCCGGCGGTGGGGTTGACGAGCAGACCCACGGGGCCGGGGGCGCTCACACCGCCGGCCCTCGCGGGCGTGCCGAGCCCCTCAGAGGGGGCTTGCTTCGTCGTCGGACAAGTGCTCGAAGTCCGGCTCACCGGAGTTGCGACGACGGCGCTTGTCGTTGATCAGGCAGATGCCGATCGCCAGGAAGAACAAGAAGATCAGCGGCATGGCCATGACGATCATCGTCAGCGCGTCCGGGGTCGGCGTGAAGATGGCCGAGAAGAGGAAGCAGAGGAAGACGACGATGCGCCACTGCTTGAGGATGGCCCCACCCGTGATCAGGCCGGCGAAGTTCAGCGCGACCAGGAGGACGGGCAGGAGGAAGGCGATGCCGAACGCCAGCAGCAGCCGCATGACGAACGACAGGTAGCTGGGGGCGTCGATCAGGTTGGAGGCGCCGTCGGGCGTGAAGGAGACGATCAGCTTCATCGTCGTGGGCAGGATGAAGTACGCCAGCGCCAGGCCGGCCAGGAACAGCGGGGCACCTGCGAAGACGAAACCGACGGCGTAGGCGCGTTCCTTCTTCGTGAGCCCGGGCGTGACGAACGCCCACAGCTGGTAGATCCAGACCGGGCTGGAGGCGATGACGCCGACCCAGAGGGCGCCCTTGACCTGGATGTCGAGCGGGCTGACCGCGGCGGCGTAGTTCAGCCCGCCGTTCGGCAAGGACTCCGCGGGCATGGCCAGGATGGGCAGGACGACGTTGGGCCACAGCCACCAGCCGGCGGCAGCGCCCAGGACGACCCCGAGCGCTGCCCGGAACAGCCGTTTGCGCAGTTCTTCGAGGTGCTCCCGCAGGGGCATGCGCCCCTCGGGGTCCTTGGGCGCACGTCGCCGTCGAAAGGTCGTGACCGCCACGTCGCCGGAGCCTCCTGTCAGCGGTTCAGCCGGTCAGCGCGGGTTCAGCGCTCGCGCGAGGCGCTGGGGGCCTCGCTGCTGCGGCTGCCGTTGACGTGGGCGCCGGAGGCGGTGCCGTCGACACGGCCGTCGTCCAGGGCCTTGGGGCTGAACGTGGTGTCCCGCTCGGCGACGTCGTCGTCGTCCTTCTGCATCTCCTTGACCTCGCTCTTGAAGATGCGCAGCGAGCGTCCCAGGCCGCGGGCGGCGTCGGGCAGGCGCTTGGCGCCGAACAGCAGCAGCAGGACGACGACCAGCACGATGATGTGCCAGGGCTTCATGGCGCCCATGGTTCTCAACCTCCGTAGGGGGACGGTGCCCGGTCATCGTACGTCCCCGCGGCCCGCCGCGGGGTTGCCACGCGCACTCCGCGGCAAACACCCAGCGAACTCCCAGGGGCGGCCCGGGCTCGGGGGTGGTGCTCAGCGCAGGGACAGGCCCCGGGCGGCCAGGGTGGCCAGGTCGTCGCAGGAGTCCAGCACCAGGGCGAAGTCCAGCACGTCGTCCCAGGCGATGGTGGCGCCGTGGCGCTCCTCCATGGCCTCCGCCGGGATCACCCAGCGCTCGACGGCCACGCCGCCGGAGACGAGCAGGGCCACGACGTCCTCGCTGGCGGGCTTGCGGACCTCGTCCTTGCACTGCGGGCAGTCGAAGGCGTAGAAGGAGCGCTCCTTGGCCGAGCAGACCACGAGTCGGACCTGCTTGGGGGTCAGCTCGACGTCGCCGCAGCAGGGGCAGGAAGCCTTGATCGTGGTCATGGTCAGCACCTTCCGTTCGTGGTGTGGGCGGCTGTCCCGCCGTCCGACCCCCACTGCTTCGGCAGGGTCCTCGATTTCCTTGAACGCCCTTCGCCCGACAGGTTGGCGCAGCGCGTCACCGGTGGCGCCCGGACGGCGGAGCGCCCGGGGCGGAGGGGTTCCGGGGCCGCGCACCGCTGCGCTCAGCGACCGCCCCGCCCGTACCGCTCCAGGGCGCTCACGGCCGCCTCGCGCACCTGCACCGCCAGCTCCGGCGGGTCGACCACGCGCGCCCCCGCGCCCAGGCGCAGCAGCAGGCGGCGCACCCAGCGGGTGTCCGCCGCGCGCAGCCGCACGCGCAGCGAGGCCTGCTCCCAGGCGTCCTCGGGCGCGGGCACCGCCGACTCCACCGGGTAGTAGTCCACGACCCACGCCGCCTGGGGCGCCAGGTCCAGGGTGACCACCGTGTCGTCGGGGCTTGGCCGGAACAGGTCCGACTGCACGTCGCGGGAGACCGCGCGCGCCGGCGGGGTCCCGTCGACGTCGAGCGCGCGGGCGCTCTGGATGCGGTCCAGGCGGAACAGGCGCACGCCCTCGACCCTGTGGCACCAGGCCTCCAGGTACCAACGGCCGTCCACGGTGACCAGGCGCATGGGGTCCACGTCGCGCTCGGTGAGCTCGTCGCGGCTGGGGACCAGGTAGGCCAGGTGCAGCCGACGGCGGCCGGCGAGGGCGTCGCGGCAGGTGGCCAGCACGCCGGCGAGCGCCGCGTCGTCGCCGGGCCGGACGTCCACGCGCACGGCGCCGGCGGCGGCGGCGGCCTCGCCGGTGGCCTCGGTGAGCTTGGCCAGGGCGCCGTCGAGGGCGTCGCGGTCGTGCAGGCCGGGGACCTCGGCGAGGGTGCGCAGGCCCACCAGGAGGGCGACGGCCTCGTCGACGGCGAGGCGGGCGGGGCGGGCGATGGGGTCGGCGTTGGAGAGGTAGACGCGCCCGGAGTCCCAGCGGGCGTCGATGAGGTCGTCGGGCAGGTGCCCGGGGGTGCCGCAGACGAAGAGGAGCTCGAGGTCGTGGACGAGGTCGTCGGTGTCGAGGCCGAAGTGCTCGGCGGCCTCCTCCAGGGGGATGCCCTGGTGACGCAGGAGGTAGGGCACCATCGCCAGCAGGCGGGAGAGGCGTTCGGTGGAGGCGCTGCCGCTCACCGGGCACCACCCCGGTCGGTGGGTCCCGGGCCGGTCCCGAGGCCGGCGGCTCCGCGCAGGCGGCGCAGGACGGCGTCGCGCAGGTCGGGGGGGTCGAGCACGACGACGGCGTCGCCGTAGCCGGCGAGCTCGTCGGCGCTGACCTCGACGTCGGCCACGTCGACCTCCACGACGTCGTCGGGCGCGTCGTCGGGCGCGCGGTCCGGTGGCACGGCCGCGGGTGCGGTGGAGACGGCGCGGCGGCGCACGGCCAGGGCGCTGCCGGGGCGCACCAGGAGGCGGGCGCGGCGGGTGGTGCGCTCGCCCACGGTGCCGGCGACGACCTCGCGCGGGTCCAGGTCGGCGGGGACCTCGTAGGAGCCGGGGCGACCGATGCGCTTGACGGCGGAGGAGACGCGGGAGAGGCGGAAGACGCGGGGGGCGTGGCGGTCACGGTCGTGGCCGACGAGGTACCAGCGGCCGTGCCAGCTGACGATGGCCCAGGGCTCGACGTGGCGGGTGGCTGCCTCGCCGCCGGCGCGGCGGTAGTCGAAGGAGACGGGGGCGCGGTCGCGGGTGGCGGCGTAGAGGGGGTCGAAGGCGGGTTCGCTGGTGCGCACGCGCGGTTCGAGGCCGACCAGGGAGGACTCGTCGGGTTCCACGCCGAGGCTGCGCAGCTTCACGAGGGCGCGGGTGGCGGGGCCTGCGAGGCTGGCCTGCTGCCAGACGCGGCTGGCCAGGGAGAGCACGGCGAGTTCGGCGGGGGTGAAGTTGATCTCGGGCAGGGCGTAGGCGTCGCGGTCGATGCGGTAGCCGGCCTCGTCGCCGAAGAGGGGGTCCTCGCCGCCGGTCTCCAGCGGTACGCCCAGCTCGCGCAGGTCCTCCTTGTCGCGCTCGAACATGCGCTCGAACGCGACGGTGGTGGCGCAGTCGGCGTACTGGGGCACGGCGGCGCGGATCTGCTCCTTGGTGAGCCAGCGGCGGGTGGCCGAGAGGGCGATGACGAGGTTGAGCAGCCGTTCGGTGCGTCGCGCGCCGCGGGCGGCGGACGCTGCGCCGGTGCTGGATGCCGAGCTCACCATGGTGGGGCGGACGCTACCGGAACGGGTGCGCGGTGGCGCGGGCGCCGGGTCGGGCGCGGGCCCCGGGCGGGTCCACCGGCGGGTCCGCGGACGGGTAGCGTCCCCTGCGCCGCGCGGTGGTGCTCGCGCTCGTGCCCGGCGCGCTGCGCCCGCTCCCCGTGGCCCCGACCCGCACCCCGTGCGCTCCCCCGCCCACCGGAACCGGAAGGCCGTTGCCCGTGCGCCGTCTGCCCGCCCTGGACGTGGCCCGGGGTCTGGCCATCGTGCTGGTGGTGCTGCACCACGCGGTGCTGCACCTGGACGCCGCGCACCTGCTGCCGGTGGGGTGGCGATCGGTCAACGGCGAGCTGGTGCTGCTGCGGATGCCGCTGTTCTTCCTGGTCTCGGGGCTGCTGGCGGCTTCGGCGGCGGGGCGCTCGTGGGGCCGGCTCCTGCGTTCGCGGCTGGTGCCGCTGCTGTGGGTGTTCGCGCTGTGGTCGCTGGTGCGCTTCGCGGTGTTCCGGGTGGTGACGCCGCGGTTCCAGCCGTGGGAGGCCGACAGCCTGGTGCCGCTGCTGCTGGCGCCGCTGCGGCCCACGACGGGGCTCTGGTACCTGTACGCGCTGGCCGCGTTCACGGTCGCGGCGCGGGCGCTGGGGCGGCGGGCGGCGTGGGTGCTGGTGCCGGCGGCGCTGCTGTCGGTGGCCACCAGCGAGCAGGTGCTGCGGGCGCCGTACTACGTGTGGCACCAGATGGGGCGCTGCTTCGTCTTCTTCCTGCTGGGTTGGTGCCTGCGCGCGCACCTGCTGCGGCTGCTGGGGACGCTGCGGGTGCTGCCTGCGGCGGGGTTGAGCGCGGTGGGTGCGGGGGTGCTGGTGGCGCACGGCGCGGGGCTCCTGGACGTGGTGGGGGCGGCCAGCGCGGTCAGCGTCGTGGCGGTGGTGTGCGGGCTGGCGTTCGCGGTGCTGCTGACGGCGCTGCCGGGCGCGGGCGCGGGCGCGCTGTGCGCGGCGGCGGGCTGGCTGGGCCGGCGCACCCTGCCGGTGTACCTGGTGCACGAGCTGGTGGTGGGGGTGGGCACCAGCGCGGTGGTGGCGCTGGGGGTCGCTGCCGCGTGGGGGCGGCCGTGGTGGCTGCCGCCGGTGTGGGTGGTGCTAGCGGTGCTGGTGTCGCTGGGGGTGCGGGCGGTGGCGCTGCGGGTGGGGGCGAGCTGGGCGTACGAGGCGCCGGCTGCGGTGGTCGAGCGTGCCGCGGGGCTGGTGGAGCGGGTGGGCGGGGTGCTGCAGCGGGCGGTGCGTGCTCCCGCGGGGCGCGGGGCCCGGCGGGCGCGCGGGGGCACCCCCTAGCCTCGTCAGGGTGCTGAGGTGGCGTTCGGGGACGGTCGTGGAGGTGCTGCGGGAGCGGCCCGGTGCGCTGGAGTGCCGGGTGCTGCTGGAGCGGGCGCCCGAGGGGGCGCTGGCGGGGCCGGACGCGCCCGGGGCGCAGGTCCGGGCGCTGGCGTACACGGCGCTGGTGGGGCGCCCGGTCGCCGGGGACCGGGTGCTGGTGAACACCGCGGCCCTGGCGCGGGGGCTGGGCACCGGGGGGTACGCGATGGTGGTGGCCCTGCCCGAGGCGCTGCCGGCGGACCCGCCGCCGGGGCCCGGGCACCTGGTCAAGGCCCGCTACACGCCGCTGCAGGCGATGGTGCTGGGCGTGGACGAGCAGGAGTCGGCGCACCACGACGTGCTCGCCGGCGCCGACGACCTGGCCGGTGTGCCGGTCGTGGTCGCGGACCTGCACTCGGCGCTGCCCGCGGTCGTGGCGGGGCTGCGCGCGGACGCGCCGCAGGCGCGGGTGGTGTACGTGATGACCGACGGCGGTGCGCTGCCGGCGGCGTTCTCGCGGGCGGTGGCGGGGCTGCGCGAGGCGGGCTGGCTGGCGGCGTGCGTGAGCACCGGGCAGAGCTTCGGCGGGGACCTGGAGGCCGCGACCGTGCACACCGGTCTGCTGGCCGCGCGACTGGTGGCCGGCGCGGACGTGGTGGTGGTGGCGCAGGGCCCGGGCAACCTGGGCACGGGCTCGCGGTGGGGGTTCTCGGGGGTGGCGGCCGGGGAGGCGCTCAACGCCGCCGCGGTGCTGGGCGGGCGGGCGGTGGCGGCGCTGCGCGTCTCGCAGGCCGACGAGCGCGAGCGGCACCGGGGCCTGTCGCACCACTCGGCCACGGCGGTGGGCCGGGTGGCGCTGGCGCCGGTGGACGTCGTCGTGCCGGACGAGGCCGGCGCCTTCTGGGACGGGGTGCGCGAGCAGGCGCGGGCGCTGTGCGCACCGCGGGGCCGGCACCGGTGGGTGCCGGTGGGCACCGCGGGCCTGGACGAGGCGCTGGCGGCGTGCCCGGTGCCGCTGTCGACGATGGGTCGCGGCCCGGAGGCCGACCGGGCCTCGTTCGTGGCCGCGGCGGTGGCCGGTCGGCACGCGGCCGCCCTGCTGCGCTCCTGAACGCGGCACGCCCCGCACCGCCGGGGCGGTGCGGGGCGTGCCGGCAGGAGCGGTCGCTCAGCCGACGCCGACGAGGTCCACCACGAAGATCAGGGTCTCGCCGCCCTTGATGGCCGCACCGGCGCCGCGGTCGCCGTAGCCCAGGTGCGGGGGGATGACCAGGGTGCGCCGGCCGCCGACGCGCATGCCGACGATGCCCTGGTCCCATCCGGCGATGACCATGCCGCGACCCAGGGGGAAGTCCAGCGGCTGCCCGCGGTTCCAGGAAGCGTCGAACTCCTCCCCCGTGCTGAAGGCGACGCCGACGTAGTGGGCGCTGACGGTGCTGCCGGGCGTGGCCTCGGGACCGTCACCGACGATCTGGTCGGTGACCTGCAGCTCGGTGGGGGGCTCGCCGCCGGGGAAGTCGACCTCGGGCTTGGTGCGCTCGCTCACGGGTGCTGCTCCTGTCGCAGGGGTGTCGGGGTGGTCTGGGTGTGCACCGGCGGGCGTGCTCGCCCGTGGTCCGAATGGCGCCTCAGTAGGCGTCGAGGATGTCCACCACGAACACCAGTGCGCCCGCGGGCTGCCCGCCGGTCGGTTGCTCACCGTACGCGTCGGCGGCGGGGATCACGAGGAGGACCCGGCTGCCGACGGTCTGCCCGACGATGCCCTCGTCCCAGCCGGCGATGACCTGGCCGGTGCCGATGGTGGTCTCGAACGCGTCGGCGCCCTGCCAGGAGCTCTCGAAGACCTCGCCGTCGGCCAGGGTGGCGCCCACGTACTGCATCTTGACGGTCATGCCGCTGGTGATGACCGGGCCGGTGCCCTTGATGAGGGTCTGGGCGACGGTGTCCGCGGGCGGGGTGGGGTCGGAGACGGTGAAGCCGGTGGGCACGCCCTGCTCGTCCACGTCCACGGCCGGCAGGTTCGCCGGTGCGTCGACCCGTTCCCCGGTGGCCTGGGTGGGCACGATGCGCACCACGTCGGCGACGAGCACGAAGGTCGTCTCGGCGTCCACGCCCTCCTTGCCGAACTGGGAGGCGGCCTCCCCGAAGCCGTCGTCGGGGGCGATGGCGATGACGAGGCGGTCGCCGACGTGGGAGCCGACCAGGCCGCGGGCGATGCCCTTGGTGACGTCGCCGAGCTCGAAGCGGGCGTCGGTGCCGCCGTAGCTGGAGTCCAGCAGCTCACCCGTGGAGCCGGCGTAGAGGGCGTAGGCGAACTGCACCTCGTCCTCCAGGGCGACCTCCTCGCCGCTGCCCTGGGCGACGACCTCGCGGCTGGTCTCCTCGACGGTCAGCGGCGTGGTGATCTGCACCTGCGGCGCCACGGCGGGGTCGACGTCACCGGTGACCTCGACGGGCAGGTCCGCGTCCACGGCGGGCTCGACGGTCGCCGCGGCCTCGGAGGCCGAGGCGCTCTGCTCCGCCGGGGTGGGCGCCTCCGGCTCGGAGGCGCACGCGCCGAGCAGGACGGCGAGCGCCACGGCGGCGGCGGGCAGGGCGGCGATGCGGCGGGGCACGGGGATCCTCAGGGTCGTGGGGTCGGTCCCCGGCACCTTAGCCGCGGTGCCTGTGCGTCGCCTGACAGACCACCGGGTGCGACCTGGCAGGGCGCTTCCGGACGCGGCGGGGGCGCCGCGCGCTGTCGGTCACATGCTGTCGATGAGGCGCTCGACGCGGTCGTCGACGGACTTGAAGGGGTCCTTGCACAGCACGGTGCGCTGGGCCTGGTCGTTGAGCTTGAGGTGGACCCAGTCGACGGTGAAGTCGCGGTGCTTGTCCTGGGCGGCGCGCACGAAGTCGCCGCGCAGCTTGGCGCGGGTGGTCTGCGGCGGCACCGAGAGGGCTTCGAAGACCTCGATGTCGGAGCAGACGCGCTCGGCCATGCCGCGGGCGGCGAGCAGGTAGTGCAGGCCGCGGCCGCGGTGGATGTCGTGGTAGGCCAGGTCCAGGCGGGCGATGCGGGAGCTGGTGAGCTTCAGGTCGTGCTTGGCCATGTAGCGGTCCAGCAGCTTCTTCTTGATGACCCAGTCGACCTCGCGGTCGACGAGGCCGAGGTCACCGGTGGCCACCGCGCGCAGGGCGCGCTCCCACAGGTCCAGGACGCGCTTGACGGTGGGGGTCTGCAGTCCGCGGGTCTCCACGAAGTCCTTGGCCTTGGCCAGGTACTCCTCCTGGATCTGCAGTGCGCTGGCCTCGCGGCCGTTGGCCAGGCGCACGGGTTTGCGTCCGGTGGGGTCGTGGCTGATCTCGCGGATGGCGCGGATGGGGTTCTCCAGCGTCATCTCGCGCAGCGCCACCCCCTCCTCGACCATGCGCAGCACCAGGTCGGTGGAGCCGACCTTGAGCATGGTGGTGGTCTCGGACATGTTGGAGTCGCCGACGATGACGTGCAGGCGGCGGTAGCGCTCGGCGTCGGCGTGGGGTTCGTCGCGGGTGTTGATGATGGGGCGCGAGCGGGTGGTGGCGCTGGAGACGCCCTCCCAGATGTGGTCGGCGCGCTGGGACAGCGAGTAGGTGGCGCCGCGGGGGGTCTGCACGACCTTGCCGGCGCCGACGACGAGCTGGCGGCTGACCAGGAAGGGGATGAGGACGTCGGACAGGCGGCCGAACTCGCCGTGGCGGGAGACGAGGTAGTTCTCGTGGCAGCCGTAGGAGTTGCCGGCGGAGTCGGTGTTGTTCTTGAAGAGGAACACCTCCCCGGCGATGCCCTCCTCCTCCAGGCGGCGCTCGGCGTCCACGAGCAGGCCCTCGAGGGTGCGTTCGCCGGCTCGGTCGTGCACGACGAGCTGACGCACGTCGTCGCACTCGGGCGAGGCGTACTCGGGGTGCGAGCCGACGTCGAGGTAGAGGCGTGCACCGTTGCGCAGGAAGACGTTGCTGGACCGTCCCCACGAGACGACCTTGCGGAACAAGTAGCGGGCCACCTCGTCCGGGGACAGCTTGCGCTGGCCCTCGGACGCGCAGGTGACGCCGAACTCGGTCTCCAACCCGAAGATCCGACGATCCATCTGCCCACCATAGGCACGAACGGGGCGGGCAGCGCTGCGAAACGCGGCGCGGGGACCGGCGCCGCCGGCCCGGGCGGGCTCGGGGGTGGCGACGGTCCCCGCGCGGGGTCCGGGTGCGGGCCGGGGGGCCGGCTCCAGCGGGTCAGGCGGGTGGTTCCGGCGGGGTGTCCGGACCGGGGGTCTCGCCACCGTCCGGAGCGCCGTCCGGGCCGTCCGGGGTCGGGTCCGTGCCCAGCAGGCCGGCCAGGGCCGCCGGTCCCAGCCGTCGGAAGGCGCGGCGGGGGCGGGCGCGTTCGAGGACGGCGACCTCGAGCTGGTCGGGGGCGATGGTCCGCGGCCCGGAGCCGGCCGCGGCGGCCGCGGCGTCGCTGCCCAGGGCCCGCACGGCCAGGCGCAGCGCCTGGGACAGGTCCATGCCGGCGTGCCAGTGCCCGGCGAGCTCGGCGGTGATCTGCTCGGCGGAGCCGCCCATGGCGACGTAGCCGTGCTCGTCGGCCACGGAGCCGTCGTAGGTGAGGCGGTACACCTGGTCGGTCCCCGGGGCGTCGCCGACCTCGGCGACCACGAGCTCGACCTCGTACGGCTTGGACTCGGTGGTGAAGATGGTGCCCAGGGTCTGCGCGTAGGCGTTGGCCAGGCCGCGGGCGGTGACGTCGCTGCGGTCGTAGGAGTAGCCGCGCAGGTCGGCGTAGCGCACACCGGCCACGCGCAGGTTCTCGAACTCGTTGTACTTGCCGACGGCGGCGAAGGCCACGCGGTCGTAGATCTCGGAGATCTTGTGCAGCGCGCGGGAGGCGTTCTCGGAGGCGAAGACGATGCCGTCGGCGCAGGCGACCACGACGACCGCGCGGCCGCGGGCGATGCCCTTGCGCGCGAAGTCGGCCTTGTCCTTCATCACCTGCTCGGGCGAGACGTAGAACGGCACGCTCATGCGGTGGCACCTCCCTGCTGCTGCGGGGCCTGCGTCGGGGTGGTCAGCGGGTTGCCGCCGGGGTTGCCGGTGCGCCCGGCGACGACGGCCTGCACGACCTCGGCGAGCTCGTCGTCGCCCAGGCGGCGGTAGCCGTCGGCGCCGACGACGGCCACGACGGGCCAGATGCGCCGCAGCAGGTCCGGTCCTCCGGTGGCGGAGTCGTCGTCGGCGGCGTCCCACAGGGCCTCCACCGCCACGCGCACCGCCGTGGAGGCGTCCAGACCGGGGCGGAACAGCTTCTTCAGCGCACCGCGGGCGAAGACGGAGCCGGAGCCGACGGCGTGGTGGTCGACCTCCTCGTAGCGACCGCCGGTGACGTCGTAGCTGACGATGCGCCCGCGCCCCTCCGCCAGGTCGTAGCCGGCGAACACCGGCACCACGGCCAGGCCCTGCATGGCCAGGCCCAGGTTGCCGCGGATCATGGCCGCCAGGCGGTTGGCCTTGCCCTCGAAGGACATCAGGGCGCCCTCGAGCTTCTCGAAGTGCTCCAGCTCGACCTGGAACAGGCGCACCATCTCCAGGGCGAGACCGGCGGTGCCGGCGATGCCCACGCAGGAGTGGTCGTCGGCGGGGAACACCTTCTCGATGTCTCGCTGCGCGATGACGTTGCCGGCCGTGGCGCGCCGGTCGCCGGCCATCACCACCCCGTCGGCGAACACGATCGCCACGATCGTGGTGGCGTGCGGGGGCTGGCCGGCGCCGGGGCCGCCGCCCAGCGCGCCGACACCGGCGGCCGGCAGGCGCCGGGCGCCGGGCAGCACCTCGGGGGCGTGGTCTCGGACGAAGTCGGTGAAGGACGAGGAGCCCGGCACGAGGAACGCCGCCGGGAGCCGTCCGCTGGGGTCCTGGCTCACCCGCGCGACCCTACCCGGCGCTCCTGCCCGCGGCCCGGCGCAGCGCGGCCGCCGGCGGGAGCGGCGGACGCTCCGGCGGCCGCTCAGGGAACCGGTTCAGCGTCGGGTGCGGGTCACTGCCCGCCCTTCTGCACGAAACCGCGCACGAACTCCTCGGAGTTGGACTCCAGCACCTCGTCGATCTCGTCCAGCAGGGCGTCGACCTCGGCGACGGTCTCGGCGGACTGGGCCGTGGCCTGCGCGGGCACGGCGGGAGTCTCTTCCGGCTCGTCCTCGCGGCGGCTCGGGCGCTGCTGCTCTTGTCCAGGCATCGGCTGGCTCCCCCTGACGTCTCGGTCAGCACCGGCCGCACGGCCGGCGTGCTGACGACACTAACCCGGCCGGCCCGCGCGCGCCCCGGTGTCCGGGCCGCGGGTCGACGGTGGGCAGGGCGGCGCTCAGCCGCCGGTCAGGGCCGCCACGAGCTCCTCCGCGGTGGCGCAGCGGTCCAGCAGCGCGCCCACGTGCTCGCGGGTGCCGCGCAGCGGCTCCAGGGTGGGGACGCGCTGCAGGGCGCCGCGGCCGGGCACGTCGAAGATCACGGAGTCCCAGCTGGCGGCGGCCACCCGGGAGCCGTAGCGGGCCAGGCACTCGCCGCGGAAGTAGGCACGGGTGTCCTCCGGCGGGTGGGTCACCGCGTGCTGCACGGCCTCCTCGGTGACGAGGCGCTCCACCTGCCCGCGCTCGGCGAGCTTGAGGTACAGGCCCTTCTCCGGGCGCACGTCGGACCACTGCAGGTCCACCGCCTGCAGCCGGTGGCTGTCCCAGCCCAGCCCGTCCCGGGAGCGGTAGCCCTCCAGCAGGCGCAGCTTGGCGACCCAGTCGACCTCGCGGGCCGCCGACATCACGTCGTCGCCGAGCCTGGTCAGCACCCCTTCCCAACGGGTCAGGACCTCGCGCGTGTCGGCGTCGGCGTCGGGTCCCTGACGGTCGTCGACGAACGCGGCGGCGGCCTCGAAGTAGGCCCACTGCAGCTGCAGGGCCGTCATCCGGCGCCCGTCGCGCAGGCGCACCAGGTGCTGCAGGCCCGGGTCGTGGGACACCTCGTGCAGGGCGCGCACCGGCTCGGCCACCTGCAGGTCGCCGGCCGGGCCCCCGGCGAGCGCGCCGGCCTCCAGCGCCGCCAGCACCAGGGACGTGGTGCCGACCTTCAGGAGGGTGGCGACCTCGCACATGGTGGCGTCACCGACGATCACGTGCAGGCGCCGGTACTTCTCGGCGGTGGCGTGCGGTTCGTCGCGGGTGTTGATGATGGGCCGCTTCATGGTGGTCTCCAGGCCCACCTCGACCTCGAAGAAGTCCGCGCGCTGGCTGATCTGGAAGCCGGTGCCGGCCGAGTCCTGGCCGATGCCCACGCGGCCGGCACCGGTGAAGACCTGCCGGGAGACGAAGAACGGCGTCAGGTGGCGCACCACGTCGGCGAAGGGGGTGGCGCGGTCCATGAGGTAGTTCTCGTGGGTGCCGTAGGAGGCGCCCTTGCCGTCGGTGTTGTTCTTGTAGATGGTCACCGGGGTCAGGCCGGGTGTGGCGGCCACGCGGCGCAGCGCGTCCAGCAGGATGCGCTCGCCGGCGCGGTCGTAGCGCACCGCGTCGCGGGGGGTGAGGACCTCCGGCGAGGAGTACTCGGGGTGGGCGTGGTCGACGTAGAAGCGGGCGCCGTTGGTGAGGATGACGTTGGCCATCGTCGGGTCCTCGGACTCGGCGCTGACCACGTCGGGGGCGCTGGGCGCGGCGCGGCGCTGACCGTTGCCGCGGGCGGGTGCGTCGGTCAGCTGGGAGGGGTGGGCGGCGGTGCGCGGCACCTCGAAGCCGCGCGCGTCGCGCAGCGGCGCCTCGTCCTCGTAGTCCCAGCGCGCGCGCAGCGCCGAGCCCATCGAGCCGGTCAGCGGTGCTGCGTAGGCGTTGACCACCTGCGCCGACAGCAGCATCGGGTTGGCGCCGGGGTCGCCGGGCACCGAGATCCCGTACTCGGTCTCCAGGCCGGTCACCCTGCGCACGCTCACGCCCCGACCCTACGGGGCCGGGTGCGGCCCGGCGCGCGGCCGCGCCGCACCCGGCGGGCCGGGCTCAGTCGGCGCGCAGGGCGACGACCGGGTCCAGCCGCCCGGCGCGGCGGGCGGGGAAGACGCCGAAGAAGACGCCCACGGCCGCGGAGACGACGAAGGCGACCACCGGGCTCCACCACTCCACGCTGGCCGGCAGGGGGGAGAAGCGGTCCACCAGCAGCGAGCCGGTCAGGCCGATGGCGATGCCGATGACGCCGCCGACGGTGGTCAGCAGCACCGCCTCGACGAGGAACTGCACCAGCACGTCGCGCTGGCGGGCGCCGAGGGCCTTGCGCAGGCCGATCTCGCGGGTCCGCTCCCGCACCGACACGAGCATGATGTTGGAGACGCCGACGCCGCCGACGAGCAGGGAGATGGCGGCGATGGCGGCCAGCACCGCGGTCAGCAGGCCCAGGATGTCGCCGATGACGCCGAGGATCTGCGTCTGGGTGACGGCGCTGAAGGCCTGGTCGGGGTACTCGGCCTCCAGGGCGCGCTGCAGCTCGCGCGAGAGCTGCGGGACGGCCTCGGCGCCGGGGGCCTTGACGGCGAAGGCGTCCACGCGCTGCAGGGCGAACAGGCGCTGGGCGACGGTGATGGGCACGTGGATCTCGTTGTCCTGCGACACGCCGAAGGACTCGCCCTGCTCGGCGAGCACGCCCACCACCCGGAAGCGGTTGCCGGCCACGGTGATCTGCCGGCCCACGGGGTCCGCGCCGGGGAAGAACGCCTCGGCGGTGCGCGAGCCGAGAACCGCCACGCGGCGGCGGGCCTCCACGTCCGAGGCGGTGAAGTACGCCCCGTCGGCCACGGGGCGGGTGAAGACCTCCGGCAGGTTCTGGTCGGTGCCCTGCACGGTGACGAACTGCTCGGTCGTGCCGGCGCGCACCTGGGCGCCGGAGCTGAGGCGGGCGGTGACGGCGCCGGCGTCACCGGTGACCTCGGCCAGGAGCTCGGCGTCGGAACGCTGCAGGGTGGAGGCGGCCGCGGCGCCGGCGGAGAGGTCGGCGGTGTCGAACTGCCCGGGCACGACGAGGATGAGGTTGGAGCCCAGACCCTCCACCTGGGACTCGATGCGCTCGCGGGCACCGGCGCCGATGGAGACCACGATGATGACCGCGGCGATGCCGATGACGATGCCCAGGGTGGTCAGCAGGCTGCGCAGGCGGTTGCCGCGCAGGGCGTCCAGGGCGACGCGGAACGCCTCCAGGCCCTTCACGCCGCTCCCCCGCCGCTCGTCTGCCCGCCGGCCGCGGGGGCTGCGCTGTCGCTCTCGACGAGGCCGTCGCGCACCCGCACCTGGCGGCGCGCGCGGGCGGCGACCTCGTCGTCGTGGGTGACCAGCACGACCGCCACCCCGCGCTGGGCGTTGAGGTCCTCCAGGATGCGCATGACCTCGGCGCCGTTGCGGGTGTCGAGGTTGCCGGTGGGCTCGTCGGCCAGCAGGATGCGCGGCTCGCCGACCAGGGCGCGGGCGATGGCCACGCGCTGCTGCTCCCCGCCGGACATCTGGGTGGGGCGGTGGCCCAGGCGGTGGCCCAGGTTCACCGCGCGCAGGGCCTCGGCGGCCCGCTCGCGCCGCTGGGGGCCCTTCACGCCCCGGTACAGCAGGGGCAGGGCGACGTTGTCGACGGCGCTGGAGCGCGGCAGCAGCTGGAAGGACTGGAAGACGAAGCCGATCTGGCGGTTGCGCAGCTCGGCCAGCTCGGCGTCGGACAGCTCGCGCAGGTCCCGCCCGCCCACGCGCAGGGTGCCGGAGGTGGGGCGGTCCAGGCAGCCCAGCAGGTGCATGAGGGTGGACTTGCCCGAGCCGCTGGGGCCGACGACGGCGGCGTACTCGCCGTCGGCGACGGTGAAGCTGACCCCGCGCAGGGCCTGCACCTGACCGCCGCCGAAGGAGTAGCTGCGGGTGACGTCCACGGCTTCGATGGCCGGCGCGGCGCGGGGCCCGGGCGCAGCGGGCTCCTGCTCACCCGGCTGCCCACCCGGCTGCCCACCCGGCACGCCGGGTCGCGGGTCCAGGGAACGGGGCTGGTGGGGGGGCTGCTGGTGGGGCGCGAGGTGCGTCACGGCAGCTGCTGGCCCTCGCGCACGTCGGCGGCGCCCTCGGTGACGATGCGCTCGCCCTCGCGCAAGCCCTCCAGGACCTCCACGGCCCCCTGCCCGCGCACGCCCACCACGACCGGGCGCAGCCGGGCCACGCCGCCGTCGTCGACCCAGACCGCCTCGGAGTCGGGGTCGGCGCCGTCGGCGCCGGCGCGCAGCACCGCGGCGGCGGGCACGCGCAGCACGTCGTCGGCCTCGGCGACCACGAGGGAGACCGCGGCGGACATGCCCGGCAGCGGCGTGGGCGCCGGCTCGCCCCCCGTACCGCCACCCTCGGTGGTGCCGCCGTCGTAGCTCAGGCGCACCGTGTACGTCACGGCGCCGCCGCTGCCGCCGGAGGCGGTCGGGTCCACGCTCGTGACGGTGCCGCGGTAGGTCGAGCCCTCCACCGCGTCCACGCCCACGCGGGCGCTCTGGCCCGGCTGCACGCGCAGCACGTCGGACTCGTCGACGTCGGCGGTCAGGGTCAGCACGGAGGCGTCCACGACGCTCAGCAGCCGCGCGCCGGCGCTCACGGCGGCGCCGGCGGCCAGGACCGGGGAGCCGGCCGGGTCCGCACCGGACGCGGCCCCGGCCAGGGCCTCCGACGGCAGGGAGACCCCGCTGCCGCGCAGCAGGTTCTCGGCACCGGCGGGCAGCGCACCGCCGCCGCCGGCGCCGGTGGCGGCCAGGGAGACGGTGCCGGCGATGGGGGCTCGCACGGTCAGGGCGTCCACGGTGGCCCGCGCGGCGCTGACCGCGGCGCGGGTCTGCACCCGCTGGGCCTGCCCGAGGGCCGCCACGGCGTCGTCGACGTCGCCGAGGCCGGCGCTGACCTGCTCCACCAGCGCCTGCGTCTGGGCGGCCAGCAGCTCGTACTGGGTGCGCGAGGAGCGCACCGCGGCCAGGGCGGCCTCGCGGGCGACGGGGTCGGGCACGGCGGCGGCCTGCTGCTCGGCCTGCGCGAAGCGGGCCTGCGCGTCGGCGGCGGCGCGGCGCTGCTGGGCGGCCAGCTCCTCGGGGTCGGCGCCGGCGGAGGAACCGGAACCGGAGCGCGCGGCCTGGGCGTCGGCGCGCTCGGCCTGCTCCAGGGCGTCGCGCGCCTGCGGGGAGTCGATCGTCAGGAGCACCTGACCGGCCTGCACCTGCTCGCCGTCGCCGACCTGAAGGGTCGCGACCGTGCCGGTGGCGGGGGCGTGCACCGTGGAGGAGGCGCGCGGCTGGACGGTGCCGGGAGCCTCGACGACCTCCTGCACGCTGCCGCGCTGCACCTGCCCCACGGCCACGGCCGAGACCTCCTCCTCGCCGCCGCAGCCGGTCAGCAGCAGGGCCGCGGCGGTCGCGGCGGACGCCGCGGGCAGCAGCCGGCGCACGACCGGGCGCGCGCCGGCGCGCGCGGCGGGGCGGGCAGGGCTCATCAGGGGGACTCGCACCCGCGTCACCCTAGGCTCTTCACCGGGGGGCCGTGCGTCCGTCGTGCGGAGTTCCCCCGCCGGTCGGCATCCCCCGATCGGAGGACCCGGCCCCCGCGGACGGCACGCTGCGCGCCTGCGCCACCACGTTGCGTCGACCCGCGCTGCGTCGACCGCACCAGGTCCAGGTGGGTGCCGGTGCCGCGGTAGCGTCCCCGCCCGTGGAGCTCTCCCCGCAGCACCCCGCCGGTGAGGAGCTCGTGGCCCTGTACGACCCCGCCGACCCCGCCGGGCGGGTGACCGGGAGCGCACGGCGCTCGCGCGTCCGGGCGCTGAACCTGCCGCACGCGGCCACCGGGGTGCTGCTGCGCGACGGGCGCGGCGGGGTGTTCGTGCACCGGCGCACCGGCACCAAGGACGTCGCCCCCGGCGCCCACGACTGCCTGGCCGGCGGGGTGGTCGGCGCCGGCGAGCGCCCGGACGAGGCCGCGCGCCGCGAGCTGGCCGAGGAGCTGGGGGTGCGCGCCGCGCAGCTGCGCCCGGTGCTGCGGCGCTGGTACCGGGACGAGGCCACGCACTACCTGGCCCACGTGTACGAGGCGTGGTGGGACGGGACGCCCCTGGTGCTGCAGGAGTCCGAGGTCGCCGCCGGCTGGTGGGAACCGGCGCAGCGGCTGCGCGAGCGGCTCGCGGACCCGGCCCGGCCCTTCGTCGCGGACTCGCGGGCCCTGCTGGCGGCGTGGCCGCGCTGGTGGCACGACCCCGGCCGGCCGTGACGCGCCGGGGGGGGGGGGGGGGGGCGGGGGGGGGGGGGGGGGGGGGGGGGGGGGGGGGGGGGGGGGGGGGGGGGGGGGGGGGG